>DHMD01000040.1:0-42256 GCA_002405615.1 Christensenella sp. UBA4651
TACATTGGGTCAACTGGTTGCGGTGCAGCAGGCTGTTCTTCGCTCTGTTGTCCTAACTGTGTTACCACACGATTTGCATCTGTTTGAGCGTCCGCTCTAAGTCTTGTATCAGGCGCTTGTGGACGCAAGTCAGGCCTATCAACAGGATGATTGTTGTATTGTACTCGTGTCATTCTGTCAAATACGCCTTTCATCCTATCACGATAGGTTTCAGGGTCGTACATTGGGTCAACTGGTTGCGGTGCAGCAGGCTGTTCTTCGCTCTGTTGTCCTAACTGTGTTACCACACGATTTGCATCTGTTTGAGCGTCCGCTCTAAGTCTTGTATCAGGCGCTTGTGGACGCAAGTCAGGCCTATCAACAGGGTGGTCGTAAGGTCTAATTTCACCGGTAGGAGGCAATCTCCCTGGAACTTCTTTTGCTTTTCTCTCTCTACGCTTTTGCTCTATTGCTTCAGGAGTAATTTCCTCATCTGGTGCGAACGCAACAACTGGAGTTTCATTGGTAAGTTCATCTAACGCTGGAATAACAACGCTTGGAGTAACTTCGGGAGTTGGAGTCTTTTCTTTTTCCTTTTCATCTGCTACTTCGTCCATAGCATCACGAATTGAATCACCTAATGAGTCGTCATCAAATCCTTCACCTACTGGCGGCGTTTCGGCTTTGCCCTTACTGTCAGTATCCTCTACGCTTGGTTCACTAGGAGTAACCCTCAAATCAGGTCTATTCTCAGGACCATAAGGCTCTGGTGATAGACTAACATTAAAGATTCTACCACGCTCAAAAACACGGTCTAGCGCCTCGGCAATTTCCTCCGAGTTCATATCGGGCTCAAATTGCAGTGCAGGGTCAGTGATAACATTGTTTGCGTAAATCAAACCTTGCAAACTTGGGCTACCGTCCATTTTGCTTGCAACACTCTCCATAGAGATACCACGATTCTCGGCATACTCTTCCAGAGATGGGTTGAGGTCATAAGCAAAATTGTTGATACCCACAGCATACATATTAGCAACGATAGCCATAAAGTTCTTGTTTTGTCTACCATCCTCAGTAACGAGTTGTAGGTTCTGTTGAGCCTCTAATTTGAATGTTTCACTCATCAACCTCGCCTGTTTGGTAGGCAAGCCAATCATCATACATACATCGCTAGCAACCAAACATGCAGCAGCGCTAGATAATCTGCCTCTATTCTTATTGAAAGTATCACTAGATGGTAAATTTGTAGCGGTTGGGTTTGCCAAAATGACACTTTCGGCAATGTTACTCAATTGCCCCATTTGCAAACCGCTCAAACATTTAATAACACCGTACAACTTTTCGGTATTTGTTACGCCTTGGCTAGGGTATTCCAACTTAAATCTCTTTGGCCAACCAGTAGGATTGATACCATTTCTGTATGGCGAAAGTCTACTCTTGATAGTGTCGAGCGCACCGAAGAATCTTTTGGGCTTGATGTCAATCTTGCCTGCCTCGATATTTTCTCTACCGACCAATTCAATACCAATTTGGTTTGAAATTCTATTCATAACTGCGTTGAATTGTTCATCGTTGCTATCAAAATCTTGCGTACTCAAACGCAAAGGCAAACCGTTCTCCAATACTGGCACACCAAATCCCAAACGGCTATCAATTCTCGCTGGCCTAGTCCTCTGGTCAAAGTTCTCTGGGTGTTTAAGATTTCTCTCTGCACGCAAAACATTGATAAACTCGTTTACGCTGACAGCGGGCTCGTCATTCGAAATTCTCGCCCAAGCGTCCATAAATGGAGTGTCTAGACTAGCAGCCTTGGAATGCAACTTGATACCGTAAACCGCCTGCTTGACCTCTGCATTGCGGATTTTACCCAGCAAAGCATTACTGTTGTAGCCGTGTGAAATCAAAGCATACGCCTCACGCTCTGGACTGCTAATTGTACGAGCGTCCAAAGCGGCGAGCAAACTCGGATTATTAAAAGCCTGCTCAAAGTTGGCACGAGTACTCAATTTTGCGCTCTCAAAAGAGCCGCCATAAAAGTCGGCTGGAATAACACGAGTCAAATCCTCCACCATATACCCTGCGCTAAAAGGCCAACGCCCAGTCTTTAACTTTGCACGAGTAAACCAAAAAACCTTCTTGCGGATATCGTCCTGAAAATCAATATTGCTGATTTCTCCTTCATTTTCTAGTGACATAAAATTACTTCCCCTCCTAGGATTACTGCTTATTGCATTTAATTATAACATATATCAAACAAAAAATCAATACACAAAATTGATATTTATGGGAGAATTTTTACAAATCTATGTAAATCAAATGTATTTTTATGCAAAAATACGCATAAAAGGTCGCAGGCCTTATAGTGAAGTTCACTAAATATCTGCAACCTTTTTGACAGCATCATTTGCACGAACATAGAAAGTTGTACGAGAATATGGGCTGGCAATAAAGAAACAACAACCACGTTCAGCGGTAACGATAGTATCTTGCTCACCTTTGTTGATTTCACCTGCATTACGATACAGATTTACGAGGTCGCTAATATCATTTGGAGCGAGCGAGAAAATCATAGAGTACTGACTGGCGTTGATGATAGCACTCGCTTGCCGCTCGATATCTGCACTACCAACAAAGTCCTTGATATTCTGTGTAATAATAATCTGCATACCCATATACTTACGGATACGCTTAGCCATTTGCGCCATAAAGTCTAGAGCCACAGGATATTTAGGGTTGATGAACAAGTGCGCCTCATCTACTGCAACCACGATTTTACGCTGTGTCTTGTACTTTTTGTTAAAGTCCTTATTTTTCAAAATTTCGTTGTCAAGATATTTGAATACCAGAAGCATTTGCGCACTGGCAACGGTACGGTTGCGATTGCTGATTAGAGATTGGAAGTTAAAGCACACAAAGTTCTCGTCCGTCTCAATGCTAGTTGGACCGTTCCAAAGTCTTGAGTTACGCCCACCTGTTGCGAATTTCTGTACATATGCCTGTAAAATCTGCAAATTACGCTTGATATAAGCGTCATCAGATTCGGCAGATTTTTTGAGGATTAGATTATATAGGTCGTCAAAAATCGGGTAGTCCTCGGGTTTCAGTTTTGAGAGGTCGGTATTTGCATCAATTCCCTTGTTGTTATAGATTTCTACAACCAAGGAGTTTAGGATTTCAAAAGCATCACCGTTCATTCCCTCAAAAATTATGCGGAAATATTCCTCCAAGAACTGCAAGTGCTGGTTATAAGAGTCGGTTGACTTTTGAGCGTTCTGCAATCTCTGCAACTCAATAGCCTCCAACTCCTCCTCGGTTTCGTCTCCCGTAAGTTCAATATCCTCATCTACCTCGTCTGATAGAGTGGTCATAACATGGAATGGATTGAGGATGCCATGTACCGAACTACCTACATCGATATACTTACCTTTTAAGTTTCTAGTGAGTGCGTCATACTCTTTCTCGGGGTCGAGAATGAATATACGGGTATTATCTGCAGCAAGGTTTGCGAGCAGTGTACTGGTTGCGTAAGACTTACCAGAACCTGACTTACCAATTACGATCATATTTGCGTTTACACGTTCGTTGTGTAGCGGATTCTCCTTATCCGAGTTTACGAAAAAGTCTACAAAGACAGGAGCACCGTTGTTACCTAGATAGAAACCCTTTTCATCTTGTAAAGTGTTAGAAATAAATGGGAACATTGCTGCCACCGAGGTAGTCTGAATATTACGGCTTGCCTCGGTAACTGTATCTAGTTTACTTAGGTTAGTACTGATAAAAGCGTCCACTTGGCGACCGAACATTTCACTATATTTGAAACCATTTTGTTTGAGTGTGGTACGGACGTCCTTTTTCATAGCTTCTTGACACATAATGTGAACACGCACATCATACAAATCTTCGTTACCTACTTTTAGGTCGCTCATCAACTCTTTGAGAGTTTGATGTTGTGTCTGCAAATCGATAGTTTTACTAGATTTGAATGTTGAACTCATACGAGCCTCAATCTCCACGATCGAACGGTCGATTGCTCGCTCTGCCTTATCCTTTTGGATAGGTGTCAAATTAACTACTACCTTGGTATTTGCCATTTCAAAGAAAGGCACTGCCCACGCATTAGGCACGTCTAGCGGATAGTCGATAATCGAGAAGTTGCGGTATGCTACCTTGTCGATAATTGTACGCCCTGTCTTGAATTGCACCTCGTCAGGCATAGTCCACTGCACGTATTCGTCCATTGGAATAAGCGAGAGTTCGTTCTCGTCAATGTTTTGACCGAAGTTCGCTTTTAAGAAAATCGCCAATTCTTGGTCCTTTAACCTACTCGCATGCATTGGCACGACATTACGAGCAAAAGTCGTCATCATATTGTTTGCGGCGGTGTCCAGCCCATCACGATCTCGGTCATAAATTACTATGTAGTAGTGGTCCATAAAGGTAATGTCATTGTTACTCATATCACGCAAATCTTGCATACGAGACTCGAATATTACACTACGGGCGTCAAATTCGTCCTTTGACATAACTTGGTCATTGGCGAGCTCCATTACCTCATCATACTTGCGGTCTTCGTTGTAGATAAAGCCGTCCAGCACCATAGGCTTGGCTACCTTTACGAGGCTCGCTGACTGCCCCACAGTCAGAGAACGCAAAGCATTGGCAAACGCATTGATAACCATATCCTGTTTGTCCTGATTCAAGAGCCAAAATTGGATAGGCTTTATCTCCAAAACAACAGCAAAATAATCTTTGTAATCAATCATATCGTTTACGATTTCACGATACGGAATAATATTTTCTATTGGTTGGTGCTTACGCATTGCGTGTTTACTATACTTTTTCTGCCGAGCAAAGAACTTGAACAAAATGCCCAAAGTTTCGTACATACGCTTGTCATCGGCAATTTTCATAAAGAACGAAATGCAGAGTGCAAGCCAAGCCATAGATAGGTACACTTTTATATCGGTAGCGAAACCACGACTAAAAATCAACAGTAGCAGTACGCCAATACCAGTCGCTAGATAAATAATATCTGCAAAAGTTATACCCTTGTAAAATTCCATCTTAACTTTTGTTCTGCGTGGAATATACCTCATCTTTTACCTCACTAATTTATCATGTGCTTTAATTATAATATAAATGCGTAAAAAATCAAAACATTTTGCAGTATGTTTTGGAGAAAAGTGCAATTACTTTGCTGTTTGCAAAAGGAAAAGCCCGCTTGGGGCTTTGAATTTTGCTTTAATTTATTGGGGTGTGGGGTATCCCCGTCGTGTCCGTCCTAACGCAATACCTGCGGGATTGCGTCAGGACGACAATAAGATATACAATCTACCATAATTACGGTAGCTTTTTCTTGATTTCTTCGAGTTGTTGAGAAATTGAAGCCATTGTAGAATTGATAGCATCGGTTTGAGCAGCCATTTGCTTGGCTGTAGCTTTTGCTTGCCCCTCTGATGCTTGCTCTGCCTTTTTTAGGTCAGACTTGGCACCTGTATGCCCAATCAATTCCTTCATTTGTCTAGCCAAAGCAGTATCTCCAGCCTCGATTGTTTCTAAAACATCGGCATTGTCGAGGAAGTCCTTGACATCGCCTTTCATCCCTGTAACATTGAATACAAACTTGTTGGTATTCTTGATGTTGTTGTAAATACTGGTTTCATCAGGTCTAGCAACGATTTTGCCATCTGCATCACGTTTACCTGTACCATACAAAAACTGGTTGATAGCGGTATCTTTGTTTTTGTCGCCCTTGATAGCAGCCTTGATACCAAAGCCATCTTCGAAACCAACAGCCTTTGAGCCTTTTGCGTACCAATTCTTGGCAGTAACGGTACCATGTTCTGTAGCCATAGACATATCACTAGCAAAAGCTCTTGCCACACCTCGCCTTGATACATCACGACCGTTGACACCGTTTTCACGCATATCTTGAACCGCTTGCTTGGCTCTTTGAGCACCTCTATCCATAAGAGCTGCTCTGTTTCTAGCTGCAGTAGCGCCTGCAGTATCTCCTGCTGCATCCAACTTGTCAGCCAAAATTCGCTCTTGTTGTGCTTTGAGCGTCATTGCGTTAGCACCCATATTGGCATTTACAAATTTATTGTCAGCAGCTAATCTATCTCTACGCTTTTCCACTCCACGGGTTAAAGCGTTATCATGCCCAGACACATAATTGTTCCAGCGGTTACCTACGGCTCCACTAACAGAAGCTGCGGCATCGCCAGCCTTTTCTCTGAGTGCTTGACCAGCGGGAGAACCAGCCACTCTGCCAGCAACGCCAGCAACCCCCTTGACGCCAGCCATAGCCAATCCACCAGCGTGGAGAACAGCACCGGTTGCTTGACCAGCCATCTTTTTTGCCTCTTTCATTGTGTCGGCACCGTCTTTTAGTGCGTCTCCTTGTCCTACCAATTGAGTAATCATTTCGGTCAAACTCTTGATAGACACAAGACCAGTTATTATGAATATTAATTGCATAATTGCATTATACAAACCTGTTAAATCCAAAATCAATTACTCCTTTTGTTAGAATAGGGTTACATTTTGCAGCATTTCCAGCACCATAAAGCATAAGTTCATACCGATAATCGGCCCGTACGCCGAGAACACACGCTTGATAAAGTTATCTTTCCACGTCTTGAACTTGTCCCCACCGTCCAGCGGCATTAGCGCTACGACTGCTGGCGAAACGACAAACAGTGTTACCAATTCGAATATACGCCGTATTACACCGATAAGCAGGTTCAGTAGCATTCCGAGAATGGTAAGTCCAGCGGCATAACCAATTAGATAGTTATATCCGACTACATCGTAGAAATAAAATACCAGCCGATAATCCTTGACATCGTACCTATTAAATGAGTAATCTGAACTACCTAGCCCCCAAGAGCCAACGGTATTAATAGTAACATAAGTAGTATTCTGGTTATCACGAGAACTACTAGAACCGTCAGTTACAGGGGTCAATCCACGCCTAAATGCATCATCTACCAGATTAGCGAGTTTTAGCCGCCCTGAATCAGTCTCCATATCCGACTCAGTCAGAAGTGCCGAGCCTGGCACTATTTTGAGGTTATACACTTCCTTTGCAAAGTCGCTATCCGAGGTTATTCGGTTGGCATTGTATGCAGAAGCGCAGAATACCTGCGAACTAAATGATATTGCATCACGGCTAGTTGCACCGTCTAGTGTTTTTAGCACTAGATTTGACACAATAATACCCAAGTAGCAAACCACAGGAACCATAAAGAAGTACACAATAGACTTGATTGCATTACCAAAAATAGGACCTTTTGCATTGTTTTTCATATCTGTTTCTGACTTCAAAATTGCCACAACAGTAGCGATAAAGAGCAGGAAAATGGCAGCAATTAGAACAGAGATAAATACTGACCTAACAGTGTCGCTCTCCAAAAAAGCCATAACTAGGTCGTCATTTTTCTCTACGCCATCAATTACATAGCCATATGTACGTTCGCCATTTAGGCTGTATGCAGGCAAGCCCGCTATTTTGCGGACAACCATTTGAACCGTATCAATTACATAAAATATACCAATTTGCAATCCGTAAAAAATCATACCGAAGATATATGCAAGACAGGTAATTATAGGTGTAACAATATGGTCCTTGAAACTATTGATAATATTATCTATAATAGCTAACGCAGACTGCCCTAAACCGACACTCACTGAGGTATCCTCCTATTTTCGACATTTTGAAATTTTTGAGTTTAAGTTGTTGAATTTGCTTGTTCTACATGATTTCACCTAATAGTATAACAAATAAAATTGACGAAATCAAGTAAGAAAAGTCATTTTTTTGAAGAATATTTGATTTTTCTACAATTTTGATTGAAAAATTGAGATTAAATACTACTTGGGCTTTTTATCTCAAAATTAGGGGCGGACTACTCCTCCTCATCCTCGTATTCGCCCCAGAAGTAGTAATTTAGGACTGAATACTTGAACGAGTAATCATAGTCGCTAGGTTTAGTTTCGTCCTTTTTGACATCAAATATGTATTCAATAAAGTCGCAATCGTCTTGGCAGAGGTATTTATCGCTCAAATCGACTATTTCGCCATAAAAATTGGTAAACGTAAGCGATTTCTCCAAATGGCGGGCGGTATCAATTGATATAGTTGAGCCTAACTTACCCAAGAACACATTGTGGAAAGAATTCCCCTCTTGTGGCACATCTTCACCGTTATCATCTAGTACTTGCTGTTCGTGGTAGAACTGGCGGTAATTTTCTGCGGTTTTGTTATCCTCGCCCACTACGAACGAATTTTGCACGCCTTTTAGAAACTCGTTATACTTTTCTGTCGTCATCAAGTCGCCAAACATTACAAATCTCTCGTTGGTTTTTTGCTCATCAAAGTAAATATCAGGCTTGGTGTTCCCCTTTTCGTCCTGATACTTTTTGCGAAATTCCTCATCTTGCTCTGGGTAATATGAGTATTCTTTACTAGGGTCGGTATTCATTCTAGTCAAATGTAGGATAAAATCGCTACTATTATACGAGCCGTCTGCTTGCTTCTCACCACGCAAATGGATACGCATATAGACATCTATCGTAATCTCTTGACGACTCTCAATACTGATATTTACCGAGTCGTATAGCCAACGCTTTTTGGTAAAGTCGTAGTCATAGAGGTCGTCCTCTTCCTCCACATCTTCCCCTCGCTTTACCGCTTCTAAATATTTTGTGATACGCTCATCATCGAGAGAAGCATCTGGATACAGCACCATGGAATTGTAGTTGCGGTACTCCATTGAGTTGATATACTGGCGTTCGCCGTCTGCCAAGTCCTCGTCAACATTGTAATAAAAATCGAATGGCTGGCTGTCAATTGCCTCGACACGAGTATATGTAGGATATTTTGCGACAAAGCCCTCGGTCATGAGTTTGCCACCGCTATATACTCCCAAAACGGCATCCACGATTTCGGTAACGGTGTCGTGATAGTCAAATTTGTAGATTTCGGTACTGCTAAACGCATGAGCGGAACCGTTCATACCGTAGTAAACAGGGCCCTTTTGGACATAAGCATAATCATCAACAGTGTTACCCTCGCTATCGGTGTGGCTACCGACCTTTTCCCAGTTATACCAAATGTAACTCAAATCGGTATAAGAAATCGACTGTTTATCACGCTCAATCAGATTGCCACCAATCAAAGTGTTCTCAATATAATCTACCAAAATGTCGTAAAAAGCGGCTTTTTGGGGCACGCCGAGTTTGTCGATTTCACGAGCGAGACGGTTTATCTCTACCCTCGCCGCTGCGGCACTGATTTCGGTTGGATTTGTGAGGGTGATTTGCTGCGTGCGGACAAAGTTGAGGGCTAGTTGCATTAGGTTTAGTTGAACCATTGCGGTATATGAGGTAATGTCTGAGCCTGTAATTTGCCAATGCAAATCGTCATCGTGATATGCCTCAACGGCTGGTGGGTTATTGCCAGCGCTTTCTGCCAATTCGATTTGACGCTCGGACACGCCGTGCCCCGACCACATCACATTAGTTACAGGACTATTGATAGCGTTTTCGTGAGTTTCGAATAAATGCTCATTGCCTTTTTGCGGGGTAACGGCTGGCAGATTAACCGTCATACGAGTGGCGTCCGAGTCATTGCGGACTTTCTTGCCCTCGTAAAATGTGCCAGAGGTTGAATAGTTAGCATAAAAATTGTATGTAAGAGTCTGCGTACCGACTGCCGAACCGTACTTGCCCTGCAAAATGTGCAATATGTATTGTGCGATTATTTCGTACTGGTAGGCGGCATTTTCATAATATTTTGCCCTATCCGCCTGCAAAATTGCATCATCGGTCGCCTCATCATTGTCGGGTACATAAATAGAGCGGACGCCTTGGGTAGCGAGAGCCTCCTTTTGGAGACTTGCTTTGTCTTTCCCAAACACTATGTCGTCATCCTTGGTATCGCCTGGTAGAGGCACATCAGTAGTAGTCCCTTGTGATGGGTCATAAGGGTTGTTGCCATTCCCCCAATCGCTAGTATTCCACCACGGCAAAGTACAGCCACCGAATCCAAGGGCTGTTATGCTCAATATACATACTAATGCAATTTTCTGAAAAAACCTCATGATACCTCTAAAATTTGTATTATTATATTTAATTTTAGCATTTTCACAAAAAATAGTCAAGATTTGATTGGAGTAACATAATCTAGTGCTGGATTATATAAAAAAGAATGGTTGAAGCTGATAGCCTAACTATACAAACTATCAACTATCAACCATTCTAAATTTAGCTAAATTACATATTCGTGTAGCCATAAGGCTTGGCGGTACTGACCGCTATTGCACAAAAGGCTAAAACAGAATCTATCTTATTCCCCAACATCAAGCTGCCAACCTGGAATCCAATTTGGCAATTGACTGCAGAACAATTTGAGCAACAAAATCAAGGCAACTATACTAACCAGACCAATGATAGCATTAATCATACGCTGTTTTGCCTCTTTTTGCTTGTCCGCACTGTCTGCACGAGCCAAGTTTACACCAAGATAGATACAGTAAATCAAACCTGCTGAACCAACCAAAATGAGTATAGGATACAACAATGAGTTGATTGCATTAACAATCTGCTTTACCCAATCTGGTAGAGTAGCTGTTTCTGTTGAACCGCTACCGCCACTCTCTGTGCCTGAGCCACTGCTAGACATTAGAGGATAACTGGTCATAAGATTCATACATGTATTAGCTAGTTGAAACAAAGCGCTCATAAAATACCTCCATATTATTTATCGAGCTAAAATTATGTTTTGCTAGATTGTCAAAACTATACAACGAAATGCAAAATTCTGGCAAAACTTGGTAACAAAACACAAATTTATGTAATAATATTATCAAATAAAATTGACAAAAGCAAATTATTTGAGTACAATTTTTAAGAAATTTGAAAATTTTTTTACTAAAATGCCAAAACTGGACTAAATTTCGTGAATTTTATTCTTTATACATATGGAGGGAAAACGAGTGAACAGATTTTTTGGAAATGTGCTGATGATAGTATTCGGGCTGGTACTGTGTTATGTTGTTTCGGCAATGTTTGGCTCACTAATGCAGTATGGAACTATAACTGTCGCAGGGCTATACAACACCTTTACTTGGGGAATTTTCTCGGTACTGGTTGTCGGGCTCGGTATCTATGGACTACTACAAGTCGCTGATGGAAAGAGTTTCCTAGGACTCGGAGGTGGCGGCGACAAAAAAAAGAAAGGTAAAGGCAAAAAACCTGATGAGCAGTTTTTTGACTCAGAATGGCTCACAGAGAGAGAATTAGACAGAAAATATGATGGCTGTCTATTCCGTGAACTGTATATGCATGAGGACGGCGTGCCAATAAGAGCGCAGTTGCAAGGCAATAGCATACATGTAAACTTCAAACACGAGGTTTGGCACACAATGGTAGTAGGTACTACTGGTTCGGGTAAATCAGCAGGTTTCATCGACCCTACTATTCAGATTCTCGGGCATACCAAGAGTAAGCCTAGTCTAGTAATTATGGACGTAAAGGGCGAACTCTTTATGAAGCATTCTATTATGCTACGCAAGCAAGGCTACAACATTGTATCATTTAACTTGCGAGACCCTTTCAGCAGTACTAGATGGAACCCGATGAGCAAACCGTACAAGAGTTTCCACAGAGCGTTACACTTGCGTGAGGAGGTGCGTGTCCACCGTAACGAGAACCCTGCCGACCTAGGCTTAAGAGTAATTGCGCCTGTGTATAACTACGAGTGGTACGAGATTGACGGGATTGCATTCCCTAACAAAGAAGATTTGGAGAGTTATATCATCGCTACTCAAAAAATGCTAAATGACAGTGCGTACGAGGATCTAAACGACATTGCGCACACTCTATGCCCCGTTTCCGAAGGTAATGACAAGTCGTGGGAAATGGGTGCTCGTGATTTTGTGCTGGGTATAATGCTAGCGATGCTCGAGGACTCGGCTATTCCCGAACTCGGTATGACGGAGGAACGGTACAACTTCTTTAACCTATATAAAATATGTAACACCAAGGACCCTGACCCTGACAAGCAATTTGGCACACTGCAAAAATATCTACAAGGTCGTAGCAAATTGAGTAATGCGGTTTCGTTGGCTGCACCTATTGTAAACAACTCCCCTGTTACCGCCCGTAGTTTCTTCGGTATGATTGCTAATGCGGTAAACGTTTTTGCTGATAGTGGTGTATGTTTCGCTACCAGTGCGGACGAAATGGATTTTGTGCATTTTGCGGACAGACCAAATGCGCTGTTTATCAAGGTGCCTGACGAGAAAGAGACTCGTTATCCTATTGCGCAGATGTGTATCGTGCAGTTGTACAAGACTTTGGTCGAGGTTGCCAACAAAAATGCGCCTAAACTTACCCTACCTAGGCACGTATATTTCCTACTAGACGAGTTCGCAAATATGCCAAAAATTCCTCGTTTTGAGTCGATTATTACGGTCGGCCGTAGCCGTGGAATTTGTCTGATGCTAGTGGTACAATCTTATCCTCAGGTAAGTATCAAGTATGGTGATGCAGCGGCGGAGGTTATCAAGGCAAACTGCAACATTCACGTATATTTGGGTACTATGGACCAAAAGACCAAAGAGGAGTTTAGTACTCGTTGTGGTCAAACAAGTGTGGAATCAAAAAGCACTAGCGAGAGCAAAGGCAAAGAGGATACCACTAGGTCAACCAGTACGCAAAAAGTAAGTCGTGCGTTGATTACTCCTGATGAATTAGGCTACCTCAAAGACGGTGAAATGATAGTGAGTATGTTTAAGGAAAAAGCTATCAAGAGTCAATTTACTTTCGCATACAAGGCTGACCACATCTACGATATGACCCCTGCTAGTGAGGAATTCCGCCCTCCTAGGTATATCAACGAGGAGTATGTGCTGTACGACATCAAGGAGCGTAACCGCAAAATACTCTCCCCTCCAAAAGATGATTTTGACTTTTGATTGAAGAGTTAAGGGCTGGTTGAGCGAGAGTTTGAATTATTTTGTATAAAATACAACAAAATAAAGCAAATTATGACAAAATACAATAATCGGAAAGCCAAAAACAAAATTTGACAAAAAGAGGCAAATTGTGCCTCTTTCTTGTTTTGCAAAATAAGAGATTGTTTTATTCTCCTGTCGTCCTAATACTTATCCACAAATTACTACTGATGAAACATAATTTGTGTAACAAAATACGCATTTTTTTGTTATTTTGCAACAAACTAAAAAAAGAAGTGAAATTACGAGAAAAATGTCAACATTTGAGTGATTTTGTTTGTGTTTTTTTGCGTTATTTGCTAAAATATATATGTTATATCTTACTTTTGTTTTTTCGGGCTAAAAAAGGGAGGAGAATTTTTTATGCAAAGCAAAAGACTAAATAAATATCTAGGGGTCATGTTAGGAATACTAACATTACTGGTGCTGGGAATGACGGGGTTCGTTTTTGCCCCACGCAATACGCAATCGGCTAGTGCAGCCACCCAATATATGACTGTGCAAAAGGTGTTTTTGCCAGACGCTTCGGCGGGAACTGTTAGCGACCCTAGCGAGTTTTGGCACGTGGAGGAAACGGCTGAATCGATAGCAGAGGGTGATTTTGTAATACTCAACACTACTCAACGCAACTACACAGATTCTAGCAACACCACCTACTCTGGGCGTGAAGCTATTGCCATAAATTTCGGCGGCACTGCGACTAGTAAAGGTATACCTACGGTTTCTGTTCGTTTCAATAATAATTTGCTAAAAATCAACAAGATAAAAGAAATCACTGATGAAACGGGAGTTTCTACTGGGGTTGCTACTTTTTCGCAATACTTGTTTGCTTTGACGCCTGACGAAATCGTGGCGGCGGGGCTAGATGACTGCTACTACACAAAGTATTCTAATGGCGAAAATGTGGCTTTTCCTGAGGGGCTGTATACAGTTACGCTAGTTTACTTTGATACTATTCAAGGTAAACTGACGGAAGAAATCAACTTTTACATAACTACTCAAAAAACCTACAATCAGGTAAATGAGAACCCTACACTAAACAACACAGAAAAGGTTGACGCTGTGGATGACACAAACCCTACGGCAAATATTTATAATCAGATGACGGCGACTGTAAACTACTTTAACTTCAACAACCTCGACACGACATATTACGATGCTGCACAAGGGAATTTTATTCGTGGCAGATACAATCCGTCTGAATTGTACTACCCAACTCTGATTTACAATCCAGAGAAATTCGACATTTCGTACACTCGTACACTGTATAACTATCGTGAAACTGTAACAACGACATTCAGCGTGTACAAGGTTACAGAAAACGGAATTACCAAAAATGTGGGCTATCTAGATGTATCGACCTATACAACCGAAAACCCTACCGATATAATTAGGCGTACTTATGTGATTGAGGCAAATGCGGACGGCAACTACTCTATTAATATGCAATTTGACAAAGTCGGCGAATACGAAATCACAAAAACTCCTAAATTAAAAATCGGCTACACTGGTGCGAGGGTTAATTATGTAACACCTGCAAACAACATAATCACTGCTAATCAAGAATATGTATCTCCTCTATCGCTAGTTATCAATGGTTATGTGGCTAACTACTCAAATTCTACTACGACCACTGCCCCACTCTATGATGACACATTCAGTTACAACACTATGGCAAATGGCGAAAGCATAAATAGGACTAATGACACAGTTTATACTCGTGATTTTCTCACAAGCAGCGCTCGCTCGGAAATTAGTGCTACCGCTAGGACTCGTGCAGAGACAATTTATACAGCGGATATGACTTTTGCAAACACTAACTTTGTGAGCAACTCGGGTGCTAGCACAGTGTCAATGAGCGTTCTCAAAAACAACATTATAAATTACGACCCTACGGCTACTGACTCGGACGCATTCACTAGGTTCTTTGCCTACAATCAGGCGACAAACTATATTCGCCTATCTCAACAAGTTACTCAATCGGACGGTTCGGTATATTACACCAAGCGGGCAAGCACGAACCTCGCCCCTGTGAGCTTTGAGTTCTATGGCAAACTGTACACTGGTAGTTCTACGCAATACGCCAGTTGGTATGCGTTCCGTGATACTTCGGGCAATGTGAGTGTAAATCGCTACACTCGTGGAATGAGTTTTGCTAATGCTGGTGAGTATGTAGTTTACCTCACATACGAAAACACGATTTATAGCAACAACAATCAAAACGGCAGCCGCAAAAACCAATATATGCATCAGATTTTCTGCTTTGAGATAACAAACAACACACCTACTATCAATGTTTACGCACAAGATAACTCCTCTACCCCTACGATTCTATCTAGCGAGTATGCAGAGTCAATCAGCATTGACAGTTACACAAACAACTATGTTTACGCTAGTTGGGAGACGGCTGGCCCATTTGATGCGGGGATTTACTGTACATACAATGTCTATGATTGGAATGGCAATATATTGAGTGAAGGCAATGCTCTCGATGGTTTGGTTTATCAGACAAACAAGGAAAGCGGTGCGAAATATGCCGTTTCGGAAAAAGCGGCAAAACTGCTGTATGGTTCGAGAAAGACGATAAATAGGCAATTTGGGCAAGACGGATACTATCAAATTCAGGTATTTAGGACAAACAACAGCAAGGCTTGGGTAAACTACACATTTAGCATTGACACAGCGCCGATTAGCGGTATCAAGACTTTGCGTGTTATTGACCACAACCTTTGGAGAGAAAACGGCAGCACTGAGCCTATGGTACTATCCGAACTGGATTACAACAACCCTGACGCATTCAACTTGATTTCTAGCACAGCATTTGGCTTCACTTGGGCTGACAAGTCAAGTGGCGCACCTATTACCGCCCAATATATCTATGCTAGTATCAACAAGACCACGAACTATGACCTAGTCAAGGCTATAACTGGCAGTGATACGGCGACTGAAACGGATGCAGTGAGCAAATTGATTGCCATGGCGGGCAGTGGTAAAGTTTATATGCCTACAAATGCTAGCCTCGGGGTATTCACTCCTGCGATGAATTACAACAAAATCAAGACGGACACGCCAGAGGACATTATTGCTCCTCTCGCTGACTCGCAGATTATCAACACGCCGCAACTCGCCTTTCTCCTACTTCGTGATGCGGCGGGAAACACAGCGATTTACGCAACTATGCTAGACAATACAAACACGCAAGTTCTGCAAGTTGAGCGTCAAGCAAGTTATGTAAACGTAATCACAAAGGACACGAATTTTTACTGGGGTACGCACAAATCGCTGACTGCGGAGCAATCGACTGCCGCTCGTGAAGATTCTAGCGTCATTCGTGATATTTATGACTTTGTGGATAATTACGATGACCAAAATGAGACATTTACATGGACAATAAATGGCAAGTCGTACTCTACTCACTCTTATATTACCAAAGTGTTTACCGACCTAAACATCAAGGCAACAAATTCAATCAACATTCCGCTGCGTGAGGTTACAATCAGTGCTGCTGACGGAAATGACACAACCACGACCCCGACCGTAGGAAAAACTGGGTTTGCGGCGACAAACTGGTTTAGTACAATTAAAGTTATCCCAGGGGCTACTGAAACTGATCCATACAAGACAGGTGTTACCATTGACGGCGGGCAACTGACTGCTGAAAATACCCACACACTAGAAAACGGCGAATTTAGGTATCAAATCACTGTTTGGGATAATGCAAACAATGACAATGCGGGAGGCTTAAATATTGAGGTAAACCTCGACAAATCACTGGGTTCGCTACGCAGTTACTGGGACTTTGACGGAACTGACCTAAGTTACAACCGCAACCCTGACAAGGGAACGATTACGGACAGGCAATATGTGGCAAACACCTACTCGACTGACAGGCGTTATGTGGCATTTAGTTGGACTGAACCTGGCGATGCTTTCAAAATCGAGAGTATAGTGCTACAATTCTACGCATTTTCGAGCAAGATTGATTCACAAAACTACCCTTACAGCGACACTCCGTCAAAAACTGTGGTATTGTATAATATTGACAAGGGGTCGAATGCGACATACGAGGACGGAACTCTATTCCACATTACATACAGCAACGGCGGAATTACCTCGAAATACTATCAAACTAATATTTTGAGAAAATTGATTTATTCTGCTGAATTTGAGAATGCTGGTGCGAGTGAAGCGGGTAAATATGTAATCACTAGAACTTATCAGCTTAGTGAGCAACAGACTGATTTGCAGGGCGACCAAAAGACAAAGGTCTACACATATTATGTAGATAGGAATACGGTTTTGCCTACCAACACCTATGAATATGGCGATGAAAAACTACAATTCGGTTACAGCAAGGGCGATTACGACAAGTATCCTGACTACCCAGAAAGTGGCACAATTACATTTGATAACTATGGATTGCTCACAAATACCGAGAAATTTGAGAAATTGAGTTTTGACACAACGAACATTACGACAACTACACCAAACAACGTTATTACAAAGAGTAATATCTTGCCTGCTGGTGTGAGTATGTCAACGTGGCAAGCGGACGGTTATACCGTGTATGACAAGTACTATTCTGACCCAAAGAATGCTAGTGATTATGACGCTAGTAATCCCGAGGAGGCTTATGAGAGGATTTATGAAACACTCAACAAGTACAAAAATTCGTCAAGGCTACAAGTTGCGGTGCAATTCTTCTCAAACTCGTCTGCCGCTCAATATGCGCTGACTAGCCAGACATTCTACTCGACCAAAACTTCTAGCAGTTCGATTAGCGGAGATTACACATATTCTAGACCATTGAGCGAACTACAATACGCTTTTCGTGAGATTGGTAGATACAGAGTTGTGATGTTTGACCTAGCAAACTTTGACGGACTGTTGACTGGTAATGCCTACACCGATTTCAAGAAAATTTCGTATTCGTTGGCTACCGATTCTAATTCGAGCAAAAACACTCTCTACCCTAACTGTTCTGTTGTGAACTTTGAGTTGACGGGTACTGCTCCAACATTTAACTATCAAGTGGGCTTGGGCAATGATTCTTATGGGCCTTTGAGTTCGCAAACAAGCACGGAGCAAGTTACCAACTTTACAAAGAGTAGGATTACTTGGTCTGACCCTAGCGACACTTATTCTGCTCGCAATGCGTATAACGAAGTAAGCGTAACAAAGACGATTATTCCAAAGGGTAATGATACTAGCACCTCTACCCCTGCTCCTAACGAGTACAAAAAGTATTTTGGCAATGTAACAAAAACTACCCGTGGAGTTTTTGACGGGCCGATTGAAATTACTGCTAGCGACACTGTAAAGGCTGAATTGGTGGCTAGTGGGTTGGTTTGCGTAGAACTCAACGATGAGCAAGTGCAGTCTATCGTTAATCGTGGTTATTCGAGCCTGAGTGGCTACATTGAGTCGCAAACTAAATCAGAAACTGAACCAGAAACATACCTGCCTTACTTCCTAAAAGTTCAGACTGAACAGATTGTAAATACCATTATCAATAATGGCGTGGTTGGTACGAGTCTAAATCAGATTGAGTACTACAAAGTTCGTAAGTCTGATACAGAAAAACTGTACACATACTACCTACTCTTGCCGAGAGCCGAACTAGAAGACGCTGACAAAAATGCTACAAAAATGGTAGATACTCGATACTCGGTAAGCATACATTATATTGCAAAAGATGAGAACGATTATCTTGCTTTTGGCGATAACAAGTTCTACTCTGCTACAAAGGAACTGTATCAGGACTATACCGCCCCTTACTACAACCTAGTAGACTTAATCCAAAATGATGCTTATATCAACTCGTTGGGCGAAACATTCAAATCGGATTTGATTGCGAATATCGACAATCCTGATTACACATTCCTCAAATCTTATGCATTCGCTGTAAATACAGGGTATACTATAAACTATCGCAACAAATATGAGTCTAGCACCTACTACTATTACTACAAGCACGAGAATTACACTGGTGAAAAACAAGGTCAAGTAATTACAGCAGAGGATTCTAGGTACCCTAGCGCTCCAAGATTTGTAAAAAATGACCCTAAATTTGTGCGGGCAGCATATGCTGGTATTTCGGGATATTCAACACACGAATTTAATGAACCTGGGTATTATGATATAATTGAGCAAGATAATGCAGGTAATTTGAGAGTGTATACAATATTTGTTACAGATGACTCATATAACCTGCGTGCTACAAACGATGATATGACTATTACTGCGGACAACACAAATATCCTAGGTAAGGTTTATGATAGTGCCAAATTTACCTCGGTAAACAACAAAGGTTTCACTCTAACCGACTTTACGAGTACTGACCTATGGTTGCACTTTAAGTTAGTCAATATGATGAATTCTGAGGAGACTATGGAATGCTATATTGTTCCGCAAGACGCACTCAATGATATTTCGGAGTTGTTTGATTCTAGCAATGTATTTGTATGCAGCAATATCGATGATTTGCTAGCGAAACTCAATGAGTTTATCAGTGATGTCGCTTTTGCTAATGACGAGAGTAACAACGGCTTTGGTAGTCAAATTCGAGTTACCATTGACAATAGAGCGGATACTGTATCAAAGTTCTTCTCAATCAACACCCAAGGTAAAATGCTAATTAACAGTGAGCAAGATTTCCTAAATCTGATTACTATAGATTCTACCGCCCATCAGTTCTCACTCAAAATGCCAAATACCACAGCGATTTTGTCAACCAAACTAGATTCGTTTAGTGCATTCCTAGTAGAGAGCGACCAAAGCACTATTCAAATTACGAGCGATGACAACTATATGCCTCTACCTACTACCCGTGAGGATTTTGAGAGCGAATGGGCTATAAACACTGGTTACTCTTTCTCACTCGCAAATAACATTGTTTACAAATTTGTATTCATTGACAACTTCGGCAGGCGTGCTACATACTCATACCCTGTGGATTCTAGCCTAATCAAAGAATTGCACTTCTCTGGTGGGACACAACAGTATGAGTGGACAGACGGCAACACATATACATTTACATCAAACGATGTGGATTTTGTGTACCAAGCAACTGGGCTAAATGTTGCTCTGACCATTACTAGCCTTGATTCGAATAAAGTTTTGTATCAAAAAGGTTTTGACGAGGTACTAGATACAGAGAATAGATACTTTTCATACATTAGAGAGGCGCTGACTAGTAATATCATTACTTTGAGATTTAATGCAACGAGAGCGCTAAATAATCTCGTAAGTATTGAGGTAAACAACGGTACTGATGTGATAACCAAGTTTGAATTTGTAATGTACACTGTATTCCCTCAAATTATCATTAGTGATATAAACGGTTCTCCAATACAAAATTACCTCACTTCAAAAGAGGTAATGCTTACTTGGGTAGATGTGGATGCTCTATTCAATCCTTATGTCGAGATTGTATATCCTGACGGCAGTACAGAAACTATTACTTCTGGATTTACAGTGAAACCTGAGGGTGTGTACACAGTGCGTTGTGTAAACGACCTAGGCGTATATACTTCGGGGCAAATCGTATTCACTATCCAAGAGTATCTCATCTCAATCTATGGCGTGTATCAGATAACTAGCACTGGTCAGACTGTACAACTGATGGCATTTACCGAGAGTTATAAGTACACGACAATAGACGGCAAGGAATTGGCGATTTCGCAATATATGTACCTGAGTAACGACTCTAATTGGGAGCGCAACATTTCGGTAATCTGCAACGAGGACAAGGACCTAGAATACGAAATCGTAGAAACATTCGGAAACACTAGGATTTATAGAGTTCACGGCAAGGACAAGGGTTTGTATCAAATCGAGATGTACTTTGCAGTAACTAGAATCCCATCTCTCAATGTTTCAACATACACAAACTTCCGCATAAATGGAGATAGCACCACTCGTGCGGCGGAATTCAAGACAGATAGCACGACAGTTACTTGGACAACGACCTATACAGACACGACCGCAGCGGGACGCACTGTATCTTATCCAAACTTCTTCTCATTGGAACTATACTACAATGGCACTTATGTTGGCAAATACACGACCGGCTCGTTGAGACTCACTAATTCTGGTATTTACACAATTTCTATTGTTGACCCAGTAGGACAAAAACACTACTTCGGTTCTAATGCAAATTCTACGACATTTAGTTTGACAATTCTAACTAATGTAATCTACTATGTCAATGACAACGCAGCTATTCCATATGCTACATACTCTGACCCAGTAGATTTCTATATCCCGCAACTAGAATACTATGACTACACCCCTGTGGTACAAATTTACCGTAATAACGCTCTGTATGAAATGACCCCAGATAACAACGGACACTACATATTCTCTACCCCAGGCTCGTACAAGATTGTGGTAAAAGCTGCAATAGAAAGTGTCATCGGTACTGTACCTGAGGCTCAATTGGAGGCAGTACATCAATTCATCATCGTTTCCCCTAACGAGGCAATCAAATCATACGACTTTGCCCCTGTTGCTGGATATGAAATAATTGATGTGGTTAGACTAGATAACGAATCTAATATAACAGACGAAATTAGAGGCGACAATATCAAGATTACTACCCTGCACCTAGACCCAGAGGGTTATGGCGTGGGTAAATATCAAATCACTGTTCGCACCGAGGCAAATGGCTACAACCCTAGCCAAACATACACATTCAGTGTGTGGATTAATGACGAAACCGTTATCCTCACCCCATCTCGTGAGTGGGGTTCTAGCAGCACACAAGGCTTCACAATTACTGTAAACACTGCTAGTATTTATGAGAGAATTGGCGAATGTCAAATCATCGTAAATGGTACTGTTATGCTAGCAATTGATGATAGTAACAAGGACAAAGTTGACCCTACCACCCTAAATAACTTTACACAACAGGGCGACTACATAGTTCAACTCGTGTCGGCTAGCGGTACAGTATTGCAGAGTTATCGTATGACTATCCAAGAACCACTCAACACTGCTGCTATCATACTGATTGCGGTGGCGATTGGCGTAGTAGTTGTACTGACAATTGTATTCGTAATTATGCGTAGAAAAGTCAAAGTTCGTTAAAAGAAAAAGAGTCAAGAAAATTGGCTCTTTTCTCTTTTTTATAACGAATTTATTTTTGTAAAATTTTTCAAAATACTATTTACAAAATTACAAAAATATGTTAGACTGAATGTGGAAAAATAACTGATGAGGAGATGAATAAATGAGAGAGTACGATGTAGATATTAGAAAACTAAATAATTTATCAATTTATCAACTGCGTGAAGTCGGAGCAAAAGTTGGCGTCCGCAACCCTACTGCTATGCGTAGTGATGAGCTGCGTGAGAGCATTTGCGATGTGGTTACAGGCAAAATCAAGCCATATCTCAAAACAAAGAGCGGTCGCCCACACAAGGAGGTAATTAGCGATGCGGAATGGGACGACCTAGTTGGGTTCAACAACTCATACAAATTCTGCAACCGAGATGATATGCTTTCCCTATACTCGACTAGTAGCAATATTTACCCTAGCGACCCGTCTCAAATATACGAGGGTTATGTGATGCAAATCCAAGGCGAGTTGATATTCGCTGTCGGAACGGCAGAGCAGATTAGGCTAAACAAGTACGCTAGAATTAACCGTGATTTGCCTAACTATCGCCTATTACAACAAGGCGACCGAATCGCTGCAACTTTGAGCCCTACAAAGGGAGCGGGCTCTGACCCTTTTGCTACTGAAATCAAGTCAATCAACGGGGTTTCGGATTTTGATGAATTGCTTACGACTAACAAGCAAGATACTCCTCAATCTCAAAATACCGCACCAGAGTTTAGTTATAAATATCCACAACTCAAATTCCTAAATAATGAGTTCCCTGTGCGTGCTGGGCAACGAGCATTGTTTATCGGCGAGGACAAAATGAGTGGTCAAGACTTTCTCGCAAATTCGCTAGCCAAAGACCTATCGAGAGATTATCATATCGTATACTTTTCTTGCAACAAGATGCCCGAGGACAAAATGTCTTTTAACGGCAATGTAGAATACTTCTTCTCTACTTTTGACATCAACCCTCGCAACCTTGTGTTTACATTTGAGGTGGCATTTGAGAGAGCGAGAAATCTGTGTCAGAAAAAGAACACTATATTTATTGTAGACGACCTTAACGACATTATGTCAGCATACATTAGCCTATTTGAGAATGACAAAGAGTTTGATATCAACGAGCATTATAGTGAAATTTTGCAACAACTCAAAGTTATGTACGCTAGCAGTGGAATAAACAACTGTGGTAGTTTGACCCTATTTACATTTTCGAGTGTGCCGCAAGACTCTCGTTTGGCAAATTATCTACACGACCTTGATTCGCTAGTAAACTGTCATTTTATTCTAGACAAAGTAGCGTTCTTAGACGGAGCGGACGAATTTTTGGTCAAAAATGAATGTAGAATAGCAAAACAAAAACGCACTTTGGTAGATTAGGTCTATTGAGTGGAATAAAAAGAAAAGGCTAGTTTAGCCTTTTCTCTTTTTTTGAGTGGTTATACTACCTCAAACAATTCATCATTTGGTTTGATACTAGAACCGACTTCTTGCCTATCTGTTGGAGTAACACCATCTAGATATAGCATTGAGCCATTATAACCAGCACCAAAGAGGTTGCGTTTCCAAATTGAATTGATTGCCCAACCTGTGTAGATGTTTTGTCCGATGACATAGCCACGCAGACCAATAGTTACAGAGCTACCAGCGATAGTCAGATTACCCACATCAGTACTATTAGAATTGGTTCTCATTGAGTAATCAGAAGCATAAGGACTCTGCTTGCCTACCTGATAATATGCGACTGCAAAGCTACTAGAAGTATCTTTGTTATTTACTTCTGTTTGATTACCTACCATACCGAGGTCAAGGTAGTTTCCAGTAGGTTTGCTCTCTCTATCAGGGGTAGTATCTGTTGCGACAAAACTATATGTACGGTAAGTGTTGAGTACTATTTCGCCCAAGCTATTGCGTGAGTCTACATAACCAACCAGCGAACCGATATTGAGATTAGCATTTTTTGCACCGAGGCGAGCCGCATATACATAGCAATCTCTAATTACATAGCCGTTTTGTAGGAAAGATACATTTTTACCAATCAAGCCACCAGCACTCGTACCACTATCGACTTTTCTATTCGCTACCGCTCTACCATTGAGGTAGATTGACCCAGATGAGAAACTCTCGACAACGCTAGCTTGCTTTACTTGGGTTGTAGTACCGTCTGGGTTCTCCACTTCGCCTCTACCTTGTAGTCCGATGAGTCCACCGAAGTGTCCCTCGTTACCCTCAAAGTTTACATCACTCCACGATGAAGCAATTTCACCATAGTTTTGCGAAACCAGTCCACCGATGTAACTATTAACTTTTGATTGGGCGAATTTCATCGTACCGCTGTGGTATTTGTTGTCCGCATCATTACATACTACATAACAATTTGAAATGTTGCCGTAGTTGCGTACTGCCAAACCACCGAAGTTTATCTTGGCATTCGCCTTGTAATCGATACTATCAACTATCGCCACGCCCATATTGCGAACTAGTGAACCTAATTTGATTTCTCGGAATAGACCCAGAGAAATCTCGCCATTAGAATCGACTGAATCGGCAAAGTCTGGCAATTCGTAGATTACGATAGTGTGTCCCATACCGTTTAATTCGGTAATCTGCAATGCGATTGTGCTAATCTCTGCATAATTTTGCGGAGATACGACCATATCACGAGTTAGGCAATAACTGATATCACCTTTTGCTGTAACTAGGTCGAGAAGTTGTGCTGTTTCTGCAAATTGATATGGATTGTCGCTCGTACCATCACCCGTACCAAAATCGATGTTTGTTATCGTGTTTAGTACTGGATAACCGTAGTAGAGCGTATCATCTTGAGCCCAAATTTCTGTCCTAAATCCATTATCAGTTGGGATAGGCACGCCTTTTTCGTCATGAGGAGCAATATAATCTATGGCTACTTGGCTACTCATTTCTGCGGTAGTAAAGCCCTCGGAGTATAGCGTATTGTCTGCAAAATAATCTGTATTGGTTGCACTGATATTCGTGTTGACAATTACGCCCTTGTATTCCCCACCAGTGAATGTACCAAAGGCAAAACCTGCCGAAGTTACGCTATCATCTGGCACAAATATGCCCATATTTACGTTGCTGACGATACCTTGCGCAATTGTATCGCTTGCTCTACCCAATACGCCGCCGACTGCGCTATTGACTGATAGGTTTAATCTACCGTTGGTCATTACATTGTCGATAGTTGCGGATTGAGCCTGACCTACCAAGCCACCGACTGATAGATAACTACTGCTGTTACCAGAAATGCTGATGTCGATACTGACGAAACTATTGGTAATGAGTCCTTGACTACTACCAAACATTCCACCGACTGAGCCGTTTCCAGTGGTAAATCTAACTAACAAAGTAGCAATTTCTTGGCTATCAATCACAGAACTTAAATAACGATTGTGGACATCATTACTGAATGTTGCGACCGTCTTTTTCTGTGCTGCGACAGTGCCCATATAGCCCGTATCAATAGAAGGCAAAGCACCGATTGACACATTGAAGATTGTACCGTAGTTCGTCCCCGCTAGCACACCGACATTTGCGTTTGCGTTTACCATAAGGGTAATTGTATCAAACTTGATGCCTAGGCTAGAAATGAGTGCATTGTTTGGAACTGACTTGAACAGACCGAAGTTATCACTGTTGAGGTAGCCACCGTAGTTTTCTATCACAAAACTGTGCGTGTTGCCGACAATTTTGCGGATATTTGTTAGGTCTTTTGCCATATACGATGGCAAGACTGCTACATCACGCTCCAAGAATACTGTCCTGTGGCGGTAAGTATTATCTGCCATAAGGTCAATTATCTGTGAATAATCACTGATTAACGCTGGGGCGATTTCGCCACCGATTGTGTAGTCTACCATACCACTGAGTGCGGCAGGAATGATTACTGCTAGCGTGATTGCGTCCTCACCCTCGCCATATTCAACCTCGTGGTAGAACCAGTTGTTTAGGTTAGCCTTGATTAGGTCGCCAGTTACTGTGCTAAAAGCCTCCAACGCCGTCATAGCCGACCCAACGCTCGGATATACACCGTTGAGTTCTGGCGAACAGTAGACATTATCCACTCTGATTTGAGTCTTCTTGTCTTGCGATGAGAGAGATTCTGCTACTGTGGTAATAGGGTCAACAAATGAATTTGTATCCTCGTCGTATTCACGAGAAATGTTGATAACTGACAGCGAAACTGCACCGAAGATGTGGTTGTTTGCTAAACCTACAATCCCACCCAAGTACACAGGGGCTTGACCTTGTGTTTGATATGAAATTGCACCATTTGAGTATGCGTCTTGGACGAGCAACTCACTCTCACCCACGATACCACCTAGATAGGTTGTACCGTCAGTCATTTGGTCGTTATTGACAATCAAATCACCAATAAAGCCACAACTAGCCACACGGAGCATTACATTAGGTTTGGTAAATGGTGTGTAGGTAAATTGTGTTTCGTCCTCGCTATCTACCTGCATTATGCCCTGTTGAGCTTTACCGATTACACCACCTGCATAGATGTAACTTGCCTGAGTATCTACATTAATATCAGCACTAGAATACAGTGCGTAGTAGATATTCTTACTCTCGCCCTGCGGCTCTGCAAGACCATTCTGCATTGTGATTTGCTCGGTCGTAAGCCCGTAAATTCCGCCGACATAGATTTGTGAATAAGGGCTGTCGCCTGTGATAGAGATTTTGCTATAACAACTACTGTTTTGAGTGGTAAAACCTGAGTAATTGCTAGCGAAATTGTGGCTATTTGTGTATGTACCTGCGATACCACCTAGATACAGTACGCCATTGCCACCACGGACTGAAATATCACCCAATACACAAGCGCCACTAATATTTGACCTATTGATTGTCGCAGTAATTCCTCCGACATAGTCAATACTAGAATTATTAGGATCAGAATTGTGTCTGGTTAGATTAATTGCTACATTTGAGGTAAAGTTTTTGAGGTTTATCGTACTGTTCGCTAGTCCGACCACACCACCAACAAAACTTGGTTGATAACCTGTCGTTTCTACATTAACAATACCACGAATGTTACCAGTTTTGTTGACTGCACCAGATAGGTTGACTACACCATTTGCTCGACCGACCAACGCACCGACATATGCTTGATAGTTGTTTGGCGAGTTGTAACTAACCTCCACCCAGCCTTGGTCAACGCCACCGATTGTGAGTGTACCGTTTGATTGACCAACCAACGCACCCATAGTAAATTCTGGGGTTGAAGCGACAAAGTTTGCTGCGCTTACCTTGGCGTCAAAACGGACATTATTAAACACGCTATTGTACGAACGAGCCGCTACAATTGCGAGGTTCTGAATTGTGCTACTCTCACCCAAATTATCAAATTTGAGCGTGTGTTTCTCGACATTGTCCTCGTCAGTTTGAGTTGCCAAAGTTACACCAATATTATTGAGTGTTGTGGCGTTTGTCGATAACATAAGGAGCGCAAACTCATTGAGGTCTTGATTTACTGCTCTGACATTGTAGTCAAATTCGTAAATAAAGTTTAGGTTACTCATTTTGAAACTATTTGTATAACCAAAGAGGCTGTGATATAACTTCATTTGATTATCTGTAAAGTTTGTGAGTGTTATATTTGCTGCACGGGTAGTGTACTTCCCGCCAGAGATAATGCTGACAGCACCCTCCAATCTACCACGCACTGCGGCAGTATCTGTACCTAGACTATTGAGCCCAGTTTCCTCAGTAAATTGCTGCCACCTAGCACCAGTAATTGTCAAATCTTTGATAATCCTATAATGGCTACTTGCACGAGTCTTGACTAATTCGGTAAAGAATTCATCTACCGTAGCAATGTCCTTGACTGGCGAATCATAGCCAATCTTGTGGTATGGGAAGCGGTGTTCTAGTTTGTCATTATCGAGATTCCATACATCACTATCAAAGTTTTCAAAAGGTTTGTCCTCGCTAGAAGTTGCAGCCGAGATAAAGCTGGTTGCTGTAACAGTGTCGCCCAAAGCACCTGCGGCATTTCCGATAGGGCTAATCGCATTACCTGCAATTTGGCTCGTTACTCGTAGGTTTTGAGAAGCGACACCACTGTCCAAATCTCTAACATATGCCACGATATTATTTGCACTAGGAGCGACCACATAATTTAGCCCCAAGTAACCGCTGGCGCTACCGATGTATTGTATTTGGCTAGCGTCCTTTATCCTTGCGACAAAGGCGTTGTTACTCTCGTCATAAGCATTCGCTGCAACTACCTGTGTGCTACTATATGTGTACACAGGGGCATTGATTTGAGCACCGACCAATCCACCTATTACGCTCCCGCCATTTACCATTGCGGTGGTATAAACTTCTTGGAGAAGGGCGCTGGCAGTGAGTTTACCAGTTTCAGGCAAAATTGTACCCGAACTAACTCTATATTTTACGCCGTTTGGCACAGGAGCGAGGAGGTTATCCTTGTTTGTGTTTATATTTTGTAGGTAGCCTAGTATTGGGTCGGTATTAGTAGAGGTGTCGTATGATTTAGGTGCATTGATAGCTAGACCGATGATACCACCTGCTACCCTTGCACGAGTATTGATGACTGCTACACGGTTGTAACTATACTTTATCATACCGCCGACATTCAGACCAACTATACCACCTACTGCGTTTGAGTTGCCCTCGCTACTGAATAGGTTGTCAACTCCGATATAACTAGATGGGCTATCTGTCGCCATAATTTGGCTATCACTCTCGATTTGGTCATCTAGTGCGAGTGAAATTCGGCTATTTAGAATAGCGCCTCGGTTCTCACCCACTAGACCACCAGTAAAGTTCCTACCACGGATAAGTGATGAATTTGATTCTTGTTTAACATCAAAGTATGCCTTGTAAACCTCTGAATTTGTGCCAATAAGACCCAATACACCGCCGACAATTTCACCAGAAATGTCAATGTTTACATTTCTAGGAGTATTTGCGGTATAAATAGTATTCTGGACATACAAATTGCGAATACGAGGCGAAATCGTGTTGTCATCGTCCTCTGATTTGTCTAGGTCGAGTACACCAATCACGCCACCTGCGTATGAGATACTAGCAGAGTATGGATTTGCACTATTAAAATAGGTGTAGGCGTGGTTTTCTATGGTTGCGGCATTGGCTGAAATTGACAAGTTTGACATTACATTATAAACATACGAATATCCTGACACATGTCCTGCCAACGCTCCTACCATATTAGTTCCCGTTACTCTACCATTAGCAACGCTACTGGTGATAGCAATATTCTCAATCATACTGTCGCTAATTGTACCCGCTAGCACACCCACATGGCTTGCACGACTGGTGAGCGCCTGTTCGAGAATTAGAGTTAGGTTTGACACTGTGGCGTCTTTTAACTCGGCAAATAGTCCAAAGTCATTTGGAGCGGTTAGGTCGGTAACTGATTGAGTAAAGTTGATACCGCTAATAATATGACCGTTACCGTAGAAGTGTCCCGAGAACCTCATTTTTGAAGTAATATTGTCGATAGCACTCTCAAAATCAAGGTCGTTAAGTAGCATTATGTACGCATCGACATACTCATAATTTGGTTCTTTGGTTGAATTGAGATTCAATTCTTTGAGATACGATGACTTGTGAGTCGAATCCCTGTAATTGAATACCCTATTTTTCCAAGTGTCTAGGCTAGTAATCAGCAGTGGGTTGATTTTTGAGCCACGAGCATAATTAGCATTTTCGCCAACCGTAGTTCTACTAGACACAAACACCTGCTCTGCGAGGTACAGTTGAGGCCCTAGGTAAGCACGATTGCTATCAATAAACCACGTATTCTCGCCGTCATCCTCAATTGAAATTGCAAAGCCCTCAAAACTAGAACCTGTTGGGTCTTGCCAACTCTCTTGGGCTAGTGGAATTGCACGCTCGGCAGAGTCGACAATTGCACCCTCCTCTGTGAGATAGAAACAGTTTTCTACCACAGAGTTGGAACTGTCCAGCAAATTACCCTCGTTATCAACACCGATAAACATACCATTTATCAAGCCTTGTGTCTTGACTTTTGACAATGAATATGAGTGTGTAATTCTCGCTCCGCTGAGGTTCTCGTACACGAATCCACCCATTCCACTAGCACTAGACAGATTCATATTGCTATAAGAATTGGTAATCACGCCACTATTTGAATGAACCAAGCCACCTATTGTGCCATACGCAATAACTCCGCCGAGAGTCGACCTTGTGTCGCCGTCATCTAATTGTCCTCTTGCATAAGAACCGAAAATTCGTCCGCCGCTATTCTGCACAGCAACTAGTCCACCCGTTCTAGCGCCAGAGGTATTTGTAGAACTGTAAATATCCATTAGTGAGTTGACTACATAACCGTTCGCAAAGTAACTGTTACTAATCACGCCGCTATTTACACCGACCAAGCCACCAACATTACCGCTGGCAAAGAAGTTGAGTCCTTGTGCCGCATACACAGCCCCGCCGACACTGGTCGTGGCGGTAGTGCCGAGTGCATTATCGCCGTCAACTCTACCTACTCGGCTATTTGTGATAGTACCAGTACTACCATTTTCGCCAACCAATGCACCAACACTAGCAGAAACGTTGTTTGAGCCGACTGTTTTGCTAGTCATAATAAATGTTGAGGCATTTGTGTTGTAGCCGATATACTCGGCAGAATTATTCATAATCTTGTCAAATATATTTCTGCCGAACTGCTCATCAGCGTTTTCGCTGTTTCTAATCGCAGTATTGTTGTAAATTTGACTCCATTCTTGTTTCGTTTTTGTTACGACTATATCACAGTTGTAAATTATACCGTTGTTGACACCTGCAACAAAACCGAATTTTACATTAGCGATGTTTTGGAGGTCTACATATATATTGTGGCTAACATCTATAATCAAGTTCTTGACCACCGCCCCCTCGGCAAGAGTGCTAAACAGTCCATAATTTGCACTGGTAGTATCGGTAGATTGAGCGAAACTACGCAAGTAAATAATGTGTCCATTACCGTCTAGTGAACTGATTGCGGTGCTGATAGGTCGCCAGTTAAACAACTCAATATCAGCGGTCAGCATATAGTTGCCACCCTCCACCATAGAGGTACGGAACGCATCGGCTGAGTCAATAGCATATGGGTTATCCTCGTCTGACTGCTCGGTAAGGTCTGAATAAAAGTCTTGTTCTAGTTTGCGTACATAATCATCTAGCACATTGTTTGCATTTTGAGAATTTACCTCATCGAGTAGAGAGAACTCATAGCAACCACGAGCGTTATTGTAAATATATGTCGTTTCAAATGAAAGTCGCAACAAGAAGTCAGTTTTGAGGTCGCGACCTCTGATTTTGTAGCAATCTTGACCTGCTGTTTCATCGAAAATTACCAAAAAGTCGAGATATGTTCTGATTGTATTGATTTGTGCGAAACCTGTACCGTCATCAAACCACCAAATACCGCCGTCCCCATTACCCAGTGAGTTGAGGAGTTTGATTTTGTTTTGTCTAGCGGTATTGAGCGCTGCAAGTTGAGTGTCAAACTCGTCTTTTTCTGCGTCTGCAACAGAGTCGTCTGCGCTATATCCGATGTATAGAGCAAAATCGGCTAAGGTTGCGTCCTTTACAGACAATAGCGCAATCAGTGGTGTATAACTGTTGACACTGATTTCAAAGTTACCAGTTTGTGTACCACGAGTGTAGGTGCTATCAACTATGTAGTCGACAATATTTAGTGTACAAGTTACAATCAGCGGATTGAGTTGACCACCTAGGCTCGTCCAACTGTTGATTGTTACGCTAACTATAATCTTACCATTATCAGGTTTTGCGAGCAAGCCTACATAGAATGGGATTACCATATCAACGGCTTCTTTCTGCCCTGTCGCATATGTATATTTGATATTTCTCTCATCAAAAGCACAGTTTGTGAGTCTGCTGTCCCCCTCTGTACCGTAATAGGTTGCAGAGAGTGTGAGCCTACTATTTAATAGAGTACCAGTTAGCCTAAGGTTTGCGACCGTACCACGAGCAACTATATTATTAGAATACTCGGAATCTAGTGTAAGGGTCGCAAATGGAGCAAAGGTAGCGGTTAGGTTAATCGTCTTTGGCTCGAATACCGGGCTAGAAACACCTGTACGCATAGGAGCGGCAGTTATAGAGTACCTACTCCCCTCTGCGACACCAGCGGTAATCAAGGTAGAAACATAAATTCTGCCGTCAAAATACTCGTTACCGTCTGCGTCAATACCAGTTACTTTACGCAAAATCAAGTTTCCAGCTGAATCATATTCCGCCCTTGTGGTAAGGTATCTATATACCCCCCTAGTGTAGACTAACTGCTGCATAAGTAGTGGGCTAGTGTTATCTCTCGCTGTACTAGCAATGATAACATAGTCAAAGTGTGCATAATATGGGTTGAGGTCAATGCGCAGCACGCCATTCGTTCCCGGAGAAATACTGTTACCAGCGGCTTCGCCTGCCTCCATAGAATTAGCGCCATATGTGTAGTGCGACAAATCCATTCTGTTGATACTTGCTGGGGTAAATGTGATTGAGTCGCTAACAGTAAATGAGTCGCCACACTCGGTATCAATAACTGTATATGATAGGTCAAATACTGTGTTTTGTGTGATTACTCTATCTGCATCTTTGAGCGAAAGTTTGTATGTGTATCTCACGCAATCAGTGATGAGGTAACTTTGTCTAGCGATAATATCCTCTGCTGATGAATACTTTACGCCGTCAATCACGATATATGCGTTGAGATTTTCGCCATTTATTAGGCTGGTAATAATTCTAGCGATTTGATACTTGTCTATAATTTGAGCACCGTCAAGGTAGCAAGTATAGTTGTTGTTTGTAGCGATTTTGATTGTGTCAGTCGAGATTAGTTCGGCGTATCTAGCGATTTGCTCTGGGAGCACAACGTTGCCGTCCTTTCTCAACACAAAGTCTTGGAGAGCGACTGTCGCCACATTGTCTGTTACTATATCCACACTGACTAGAACATCAGAGCCGCTAGGCATATTCGCCTCGACACCTGTGTAGACATCTACCGAAGTAATACCTTGGTAAACTTTGGCTACGAAACTCTTGCTCAATGCGTCAAATACCTTCCTATATGTTTTGCCACCAAACTGCAATTCAATATATGGGGCAACGCCAAACAAAATATTGTCCTCACTAGGGATTACGCCCGAGAGAATTGTAGCAGTATTCGAACCGATGAACGCTTGGAAGCCCTCAAAATTTACATTCGCAAAACGCACATTTTCGGTATTTTGCGTAGAATAAACCAGTCCTTTTGCTGTAATATATTCTCTGTCTTGCGATTGAATAAAGTTTGAGTGAATTGAGTAACCAAACTCGCTACCAGCCTTGATATACATTATGTAGTCGCTAGCGGTTATATCTCTGCCTTGGCTATCTTTCAACTCAAATTCGTTGAAGCCGCCGACCACGTTGATTTCAACTGTGCAAACTACGTTGATATTGAGTAATGACCGTAGGGTCAGCGTTACTACGCCGCAATCTTTGAATACGAGGCTAGCACCAATCAGGCTTTGATTTGGTTGAATAACCTCCACTATTCTAAAATCGCTACTCTCTATTGAGATTTTCCACTCGGCTGGGTCGAGATTCTCGGGCGCTACCGAGATATTCAATAAATCGGATAGCATTATGCTGCGTTTGCCGTTTGAGTCTAGCGCAATATTGTCGAGAAGTACGACCGAACCCAAGTTTTCTGCTGTATCAGGGTTTGCATAGCCAAAGAAAGTTGGCAAATTGTTTCCCTCTGCGGTGTAATCACGAGGAGTTGCCTTGATTTCGTTGACAATTTGACTATATAGCATTTTGCCATTTTTGTCAAAGAGGATTGGCAAATCTCTGTTTACGCCGCTCATAGAGTCGTCCCATTTTACCCATTCTTGTTTTTGTCCGTCAGAATTAATATCGGTAAAGCCCCAATTTGCTTTGCCCACAATATTATAGATAATTTGAGAGCTATTCAACTTCATTTGCTCATAGGTGTATCCCCCGTTTGCCGACATATCTGTGTCGCTATTATCCATATAGAAGCATTCGGATAATGCGGTTTCACCTACGCCAGAGCCCATAAAGTTGTAGACTTTTTCGCCCGCTGCGGTAATATCCACGCTAGCATATACTTGATGAATCATATTTGCAGTGCTTGATTTGTAGAAACCGACATACTCGCCATAAACATTGTCAGATGCTGGATTGCTAGTCAAAATTGCACCGATTGCAAACGAATAGTCGATATGTGTCCCCGTTTCAGATTCAAACAAACCAGCAAAACCACCAGTATACTTGGGCATTGCATTGACAATCGAACTATCATAGTTGATTTGTTGAATTTGGTCATAAGCGAAACTATTAATAATCGTACCCGCCGTATATCCTACGAATCCACCCGTTTGGATAACACCGATTATGTCGCCATAGAATTGTGTTTCGTCTGCGATTTCATCGCCAAAAGTTTGCATAGTCCTATTGACATAACTCATTGCATACGAATAAGTTATTAGCGAACTTGCATCATTGTATCCAGCGAATCCGCCGACACGGTACATTCCTTTTACCCAAATCAAACTGTTTGCGTCTGTTGATGAAACGGTGTCGTACATTTCAGCAATTCCGCAATTAATCTTACCATAGTTTGCGCCGACAAAACCGCCGACATTTGCGCCACCTAATACACGCACGCTAGCCAAGTTCTTGTACAAAATTCCGCTATCCTCGCTACCCAAGGTGATATTATTGAGTCCGACTAAACCGCCGACATTTGCGGTGGTTGGTGCAGAAATCGAGCCTGACACTTGCATTGACCTAATCACGCCAGCGACTTCTGTTTGCCCCGTGATTTGCCCCGATGTGTCGTATGTATTCTGTGTAGCCTTATCAGCAATTCCGACTAGACCTCCGATACCTTCTAGTGCCATATTCCCTGCGAGAACCGTACTAACTTTATCCATTAGGCGACCTGCGTCAATATTACTCAAAGTTGTAGTGATATTTACATTACAAACGAGGCTCGTGTCCTGACCAAAAGATGTACCAGCGAAGCGTCCAAATACGCCACCGACAATTAATTGAGTCGTAGCAGAAATTTCTACTAGGTTTATCGAGATATTTGCGTAAACATCGGATACCGCCCCGCCACTCAACTCACCAGCAACTGCACCAAAATAGAAGTTTTGTACCGTTTCTGGCATATTTGTAATATTTACCGAGTTAAAGCGGTAATTTGTGTAACCAACAAATGTGTTAGAAAGGTTACCTATGATTTTACCAGCCAAAAGACCAGCATACACACTACTACCGAGAGAGCCTACGGCCGAGAGGTCAATCGAGCCGTTTTGGAAGTAAAAGTCGATATTTGAGAATGCACCTAGCGAACTATCCGAGATTACCTGAGAGAACACGCCTAAGTATGAGTTATTATCGATTGAAACAGCGTTTTTTACCACTGGCAAGCCACTAATACTAAATCTCGAATAAGTACCTTTTGTAGAGTCAAATGCGGTTCTAATTGTTCCACTAAATGGCGTTCCATCGCCTAGTGGGAACAGGTTAGTCGAGAAGCCCGACAAGTCTATACTATTCATCAGAATATAATTTTTGGTCATCGCAACATCGCTATTACCGATTGCTATAAACTCCGCAGGCTCGTAGATTGTGTAGGCATCGTCATCACCGTTTTCCACAACTATATATATGTCTTTGTATAGTGTTACATCTTTGTAAGTTGCGTCCTCGGTTAGCAGTGCATCCTCGGGATACAACCTTAGGTAACACCTACCAGACTTACCAGCCACCGCTCTGATAATGTTTTGATTATCGGGGTCGATAGTGATAATTGCGTCTGCTGCAGCCACTTCTTCTGTTTTTGCCTCATTGAGGATAACATATTTTAGTTTTTTGTTGTATGCATTACCCGGGATTACCTCAGGCAAAATTTCTGCGGTAGTACGATTACTAGCACCGATATCATTTAGCCTAATTCCATAGTAGTCATCATAGTAACTCAACAAGTTTATACCTGAAACCTTGATAGGGTTTTCGATAGTAAGTACGCAAGAAAGCAGGTGCGTCATTGCAAAATCTAGCACATAAGCTGTAATTGTTACAGTGTAGTATTGAGCGGTGTCCGTTTCGCTCAAAATTGCCGTAACTAGAATTTCGCCAGTATTTTCAGTAGGTGCCAAGCGGACTTTCGTTTCGTCATCGCTAGCCCAGGTAATCTCGCCACCATCGACAAAGTAAGATGAGGTTGGGTCATATCTAATTACTAGCGAAATAGTGCCTTTTGATTTGTCAATGTAGTTTAGGTGATTTGAGTTCAGCACATTTTTGGTTATATTTTGTAGGTTATCTGTGTTTTCCCAATACATATAGCTTATTGGCTTGTAAACGCTAACAAACACTTCTCTCACGCTCTCAGTACGCATTACAATTCCGTTATTTTCTACATAATGCGAGAATGTGATTGAGAGGACAACATTGCCTCCCGTAGGGGTTACTCCGAGAGCATTCAGACGCAGTTTACCATCTACAAAGGACTTTGCGACAGAGATACAGTCGTTATTTGGGTCTGTCGTGGTAACCGCAGTAATAGAGAAAGATTTTGAACTAATAGAAGTTGGATTCAATTTGTAGCCAATGTCGATAGAGCTATTTACTGTTATTGTGAATGCTTGGACACCGTTATTTTCTATGAGCGTATCCGATTCTGGGTCGGCATTTGTTACAGAAACAATACTCCTATCACTCGGCAAAGTGATACCCATTGCGGTGAGAATTACACGAATATTGAGTTCTATTTCTGCCCTCGCACCACTTTCTGCCGTTATAACGATTTGAGTATCGCCCTCTTTTAGTGCGGTGATAGTATATTTGTAATCTCCATTATCAGTGATTGAATAAAATTCATTTTGATTAAAACTAAACTTTGGCGAGCCAGTCATTGCGTTTGATTTGTTATCAAAGTATGTAATATCAAAGTCCGTGGTCATACCCACGCCCAACACCGCATTTGCAATAGACGCCTCAATTCGAGTAACACCTACCTCGACATCAAAATCAATATAATTTGACGCAACAGGCAGGCTTGGGTCAAAGGTATTTGCAGAGAATGTCAGCCTAAAACTATTAGTTATTTGTGTGGTTTTGCCTAGACTCACAAATATGTCGCTATCATTTTTGATTGGAGTTCCCCATACATAAGGGTTGTCGTTTACATAAATTACTACATCTCCAAACTGGTCAATTTGGGTCAAGTCTACATCAATGCCGTCAATTTGCGTTACTGACAGGACAACATCGGTATTGATTATCGCTCCACCATGCTCGTCATTGTCAGGTTGTACATTAAAGTGGACTTTTTTACCCGGTAAACCGCCGACATACACGTCTTGGACAGTCATATGCGCTGGCGAATCAGTAGGGTCTACATCGCTACTATAAACCTTGATTGAGGTAACAATCCGATTTATTTGCACATCGTACGTCCTAGTGAATGTGCGGTAAACAGTACCCGTTACAGGGTCAACCAAATCAGCCATTACATCAACTTTTGTCTTACCACTATTGCACACGATTGCATTAATCTGGTTAGACGCATTTGGTTCGCCTACTAGCAAAATGTCTTTATCACGGCTCGACACTCTAAACTGGTAGTTTTGAGTGTCATCAGAGATTTGTGGGACAAGCCTCATTTTGTTGCCGTCTGCCTCAATCGGATTAATAATCGACTTGATTACATCGGTAACTTCCTCATCGTTTTGATAGAGCGAGATGACCTCATCGGGATTAATGTCCTTGTATGCCATTACATACACAACAGTATTCAATTCGCCCATTGATGCTACCAATTGAATTATGCCGCAACGAGCATCGCTAGACACAGAGAGGACATTATCAGTGATTGACACACCGACAGGAATTTGCGAACCATACGCAGACTCCCAACGAGCATCATCTGGACTCATTAGAGTAAACGTTGCCTCATTTGGGTAAATCTTGACAGGTTCGCCACCGACAGCGAACTTAATTAAATCGCTAGAATTTAGCGACAGACTCTCGCCTAATTTTACACTAGGCTTCTTGGAACTGTCGAAACTCATCGTTTCTGCATCACGATAAACCTTAACGGTGATTGGCTCACTGATTACGCTACCTTTTTCGTTGGAAATTATGTACATTTGAGTAGTACCAGCAGTAGACGCAGTCAGCTTAATCGTGTTTGTATCGCCGTTGGTATTTACTAGCGATGGCGTAACGATACTAGGGTCTTCAAAGCGAAAACTCATTCCCCTAGTCATATCTGCGCTCGCACCGACCAGAGTCGCCTTGATTAGCCCATCAGCACTCAAACTATCCTCCTCGCCTTCGACAGGCGAATCCCCGCCGATTTTGAGTGAAATTTCCGTCTTGTCTACCTCGATAGCCAAACCGGCGTACTTATCACCACAACCAGCGAGCATTAGCCCCGAGAACAATGTCAGCACACACAGAAACATTACAGCAAAAGACTTTAACCTCATTTTCTTCCCTCGTTATTTTATTTTGTGTCAATCGTGAATAAATATTACATTTTGCCCTAAAATTCACTAAAAAATTATATTAAATTTTACCCCCAAAAGTCAAACAAAATAGTACTAAAATCCAAAAATTTTTTATATTTTGCTATAATCAAAAATTTTGTCAACTTTTCTCAAAATTTGCCGCATTTTGCTTGCTAAAAAATCGCATAAAAGTTATACTTTTATTGTAGAAAATTAAAATGGAGATATGATATGATAAATGACAAAATTCTATACGAATTAGAGGACAACTTTGGCGATTGGTGGCAAAAGGGCTACGCTACCCCACAGATGACCAATAATTTGTATCCTTACACCAGTATGTTTAGCCCAATTCAGGTCAATAAGTTGACTATCAAAAACCGCCTAGTGATGGGACCTATGGGCAATATTGATATGGCAGAAGAGACGGGCCGACCTAGTCAAAAAATGATTAGTTACTTTGCGGAGCGTGCTCGTGGTGGCGTGGGGCTAATTACCTCGGGTCTAATTCCTGTAAGTTATGGAATTGACTCAACTGTCAAGGAAGTCGGCGATTTGAGTTATTTCCCTCGTATTGACCGCACGCGTACTGTTTTCTCGGGGTGGAGAGAAGTAGCGGCGGGAGTTCACGCACACGGTGCGCATTTCTTTATCCAATTGACCGCAGGCCTAGGTAGAGTCGGCAATCCACAATGCCTGCTTACCCAATTCAAGTTACCAGTCAGCGCGTCTTGGAACCCGAACTTTTACATTCCTCAAATTCCTTGCAAGAGATTGAGTGGCAGAAAACTCAACAAATTAATCAAGAATTTTGGGCAAGCGGCAGCAGACGCCAAGGCTTGCACAATTGACGGAGTTTACTTGCACGGACACGAGGGATACCTATTAGAACAATTGACGAACCCTGCATTTAACCGCAGGGTTATGGGTAGATTTAGCGACTGGCAGAGATTCGGAATTGATGTAGTCAAGCAAATTCGTAAAAGAGTTGGTAACAATTACCCTATTATGTATCGGATTGACTTATCATTAGCATTGAACGCTACTTATCAAGACAAAATGAGTCAAAAGCCGCTCAAAAAATTCCGTAACGAGCGCACCATCCAACAGACGCTGGAATATATGGTAAACCTCGTGCGTGCGGGCGTAGATATGTTTGATGTAGATTTGGGGTGTTACGACAACTGGTGGCTGCCTCACCCTCCTGCTAGTATGCCTAGTGGTTGTTTCCTAGAAATTTCAAAAATTGTCAAAGATTATTTTAGAGCGAACAACATTACCTCAAACGCTGGCAAACCTGTACCAATCGTTGCTGTCGGAAAGTTGGGATACCCAGATTTGGCTGAACAGGCTCTCCGTGATGAAAAGTGCGATATGATAATGCTTGCCCGCCCACTTCTCGCAGACCCCGAATGGCCAAACAAGGCTATGGCTGGCGAGTGCGACAAAATCAGACCTTGTATCGGCTGCCACGAGGGTTGTATTCGTGAATTTGTAGAGGGCGGACACCCTCAATGTGCAGTAAATCCTCGCACTGCATTTGAGGAAGTCTTTTCTCGTGAGTTGCCCAAATCAAATGAGCCACAGCACATTGCGGTAATCGGTGCAGGCCCTGCGGGTATTGTGTCTGCTAAATGCCTCTTGGAGCGTGGGCACAAGGTTGACCTTTATGAGGCGACTGACCACATCGGAGGTACACTAATCCCTGCTGGCGTGCCTACATTCAAGTACGAAATCAAAAACTATGTAACATATCTAAATGGCGTTGTTGATGAGATGAAAAAGAACTCAAACTTTACACTCAAACTCAACAGGCGTGCTGATACACCTTATCTAAAAGACAAGTATGATTCTGTGGTGGTCGCAACTGGTAGCAAGATTGTGATACCGAATATTGCGGGTGCTGACAAAAATCACGTAATTACTGTAACAGAGGCTCTACAAAACCCAGAAATTGTAAAGAAGGCAAAAGAAATCGTTATTCTCGGTGGTGGAGATTCTGGGTGCGAGGCTGCATATTGGGCGGCTATTGAATTAGGCAAAAAAGTAACCATTATTGAGCAAAAAGCGACACTGATGACGGATAGTTGTACCGCAAATCGTGGTCACATACTCCACTACCTAGACAAAGCAAATGTTACAACACATAATTTGAGTACTTTGAGTGAAATCAAGGATAGCAGTGTAGTTATCAACAAAAACGTACATAGTTCAGTACCGAACCCATACAACACTTGGCAACCTATTTTGCCAGAGAATATAACTAACCCGCTCGCTCCAAAGATTCAGACAAAAATACAATCAGTCGAAATTCCTGCTGACCTAGTAATTGTGGCTGTCGGAACTCGTGCTCAAAATGAACTATACTTTGACCTAGTGAAACAAAATGCGGTAAAGCATGTTTATCAAGTTGGTGATGCTTTCCGTCCAGGCAAGGTATTTATAGCAGTCAAGGGCGCATATCGCCGTTGTAGAGATATATAGGAGGACAAAAATGGAACACAAAATGAATTTAACGCCAGAAGAAGAAGCAATACTCAACGGCTCGCAAGGCGAAGTAATGGCAAAAATGATGCAGACTTTGGTCAGCCTTGGCGACATTTTTGGGGCAAAGCGTATGGTAAAAATCACTCACGAGGGGCATTTGGTTACTTCTATGGGTATTCCCCTACTCAAACCACTCTACCGCACTATGCAACAAATAATTGACGCAGGTATTAGCGCAAAATGGAAATTTACTGCCGACCCTCGCCCTATTGACTACAAAAATGTAAAATGCAACTTGCTAGACAAAATTGTATTTAGCAAGGTAATGTATGGCAAGCAGGCGGAGTACGAGGAGCAGTTAAAGAAAGTTGGGCTTATTTCCTCTGACTCATTTAGTTGTGCTTGCTATCACAAGGAAATGGGAAACACTCCCCAAAAAGGCGATATTTTGTCTTGGGCAGAGAGCAGTGCCGTAGTTTATGCAAACTCAGTGTTGGGTGCTAGGTGTAACCGCAATAGTGGTATGATAGATTTGTTTGGGTGTATACTAGGTGTTGTGCCTGAATTTGGACTCTTATTAGATGAAAACAGGCAAGCAAATTGGGTAGTCGAGGTAAAAACTACCAAAATTCCTGAGGCACAAATCTTGGGTAGTGCCATAGGAATTGCCGTTGGCGAGGGCGTGCCTTATATCAAGGGGCTGGACAAGTGGATTGGCAAGACCTTGGACGACACCACCTGCTCTTATCTCAAAGATATGGGAGCGGCTAGCGCTAGTAACGGAGCGGTTGGTTTGTACCATATTGAAAACCTAACTCCCGAAGCGGTGGAAAGTGGCGAAAAGTTAATCAGAAAAGACGCCAAAAAGCTGGTGATTGATGATGAATACTTGCAGAAAACATATGATTCTTATCCAATCCTTTGGAAAAACAAAAACGCAAGACCAAAATTGTGCTTTATCGGGTGTCCTCATCTATCACTAGAACAACTGGATAGTTGGACTGACAAGATTTTTGACTCGTTAATCAAAAACGGCAGGACAAAAGTTACCTGTCGCACAATTCTAACCACTTCTT
>DHMD01000040.1:42311-42486 GCA_002405615.1 Christensenella sp. UBA4651
CTGCTGTTGCACAGAAGTTTAGCGAAACTACAAATTATCTCAAACTTATGGCGACTGGGGTAAAATTATCTAGCATTTGTCCGCTAATGTATCTAAACAACCCGCTCACACATTCTAGGGCAATTATCACTTGCTCGAATAAATTGCGTACTTATACAAGGGCTAGATTCTATTC
>DHMD01000040.1:42512-43773 GCA_002405615.1 Christensenella sp. UBA4651
AGATTCTATTCGGAAAATGAAATCCTCGACATTATCACAGGCAAGGAGGCAAACAATGGCTAAAAAAGAATTTAAGGGTAGAGTCCTCTGCGGAGGAACTTTGACTGGTGAGGCTCTAGTAACACACGCAGGGCTAAACACACTAGCGACATTTCAAAAGAGCGCACTCAAAAATGCCAAGCAAATTATCGGTAGCGACCAAAACAACCCAGATTTGTATAACAAAGTAATCACAGGCAAAATCCTATGCCTTCCGAACACTATTGGGTCAACCACAGGAGGGCTGGTATTGCAGACTGTTTGCTCAATGGGTATTGCGCCTAGTGCGATGTTGTTTTCAAATGAAATTGACTCACTCGCCGCAAGCGGTGTGATTTTGGCTAAATTTTGGGAAAACAGCACAATGATTGCAATCGATCAGTTGGGCGAAGATTTCCTAAATTATGTCCAGTCTGGCGACAAAATTGAAATCAGCGAAGATGGAACAGTAACTATCGAGAGATAAGATAAATTTGACTTTACTATTTACATTTTGATTTTTTTGTGATACAATACTTAAAATATAATTCAGGAGGAATTTATGTCATACGCATCAGAAAAATACGGTGATGATATAAAAGAGTTGTGGCACGACCGCAAACGTTGGTGCGGGCTTCCCCTCTCTTTTACTCGTTACAGCATTATTCAGAAGCCCGGCAAGTGGTGCAAGTTGATTATCGACCGCGGATTCTTTACGAGTAAGATTGATGAGGTTAATGTTTTCCGTATTGATGATACATCTATTTTTGAGTCGTTTACCAACAAGTTTTGGGGTACTGGTACGCTCAAAGTATATTGCAAGGATGCTTCGGATAATGCCATGGATCTCATTCGTATTCGCAACCCCTCACAAGTCCGCAACTTGATTAACGAGCTTATAGAGGAAGACCGTAAATCGAGAGACCTCAAATACGGCGAAATGCAAATGTAGTTTGGTTAACAAATTGTATTTAGACCCTTTTCTGTATGGAATAGGGTTTTTTATTCATAAAAATCCGTATGTTTTGCTAATTTTATGCATAAAAATGCTATTTTTATACCAAAAATGCAACTTTTTTGAAAAAAGAGTATTGACAAAGTACCCTCTTTGTGGTATAATTACATCGTAAATAAAAGAGATATAGGGAGATTAATTATTATGGAAGGTAATAAGAGATTAAATGGTATGTTTGGTATTGAAAATGACAACGTACAAGAACAACCTAAAAAAACAAAAGTTAGC
>DHMD01000059.1:0-11754 GCA_002405615.1 Christensenella sp. UBA4651
TTGTTGTATGTCTTTGCTCGCAAAGTTTTTGCGGTTATCGGGGTCGAAGATGCAGTGCTGGTTAGACTGGTGATTTGAGTGTTCATATCGCCAGACGAGCCATATATCATATTGATTAACGTAGTCATATTGGTCTTGTTAAAAGGGTTTGTTGCAGTTGCTGATTGAGAGTTTAACAACAACTCCCCTACTTGCTTGTAGGTCGTGTGCGCCGTACTAAAGGCGTTTGCTGGCTTGATTACAGTGTAATACACCGTGAAAAATGCGCCTACCGCAAATATCGCCGCCAACACACAGCCTATTATCAGCATTTTTGCCTTTGTTAATTGCATATCCTTTACCTCGATTTGTTTTTTGTTGTTTTTTTGGGTTCGGGACATAGTCCCTCACAGGTCCTTCCACTAGGGGCTACGAAGCAAGAGTCAGGACGACAAGATGAAGAAAGTAACCTATAATAAAAGGTTATGGCAACAAGATGTTGCCCCAAACCCTCCTTATGTTATAAGTATACCCTTTTTCGACATTTTTAGTCAAACGATTTCGGCTACTCTTTTCATATTTTTTATTTTTCTAGACCTTTATATCTTGTTTACCACACCTACAAATAAGCCCCCTCAGAAAAACTTCTCTCATTTGAACTCAAAAAGTTTACTAATAATTGTATTCGTCATATAAAAGTCGGTTGCGACAGCATACCCGTTCTCAATTTTTAGGAGTTTAGCCACATTACATAAATAGTTTATACCTCTGCAATTTTCAGTCAAAAAATCCACGCCAAACTGCCGCTCGTACTCCGCAATATCCAGTCCCCGAGCAGTTCGCAACGCAAGCATAATAAACTCCTCTTTGGCAGTTGTCAAGGTTTCCTTTTCAACATTTATACTAGCACGTGTAGGATTAGCAACATATTCACCCAAATTTGCGACATTCTCCCAATGCACACCATTCACGAACGAATACGCAGCCAACCCTAGCCCCAAATACTCTCCTCTATGCCAATAATTTAGATTATGTTTTGACTCATAGCCCAATTTTGCGAAATTGCTAATCTCGTATCTCGCAAAACCAAATTTCGCCAAATAATCGACCGCAAAGTCGTACATATTCACCACATCGAGTTGGTCAGGTTCAATCAATTCCCCAGCCTCAATTTTGCGAGTAAGTGGCGTATTTGGCTCGTTGATTAGACTATATGCTGATATATGAGTAATCGGCAAAGTCAATACGGCGTCAATGAGATTTTTGACATCAAATATAGTTTGGGTAGGTATTCCCAGCATTATATCTATATTAATATCGGTTATCCCGCAACTGCGAGCATACTCCACCGCACGGACGCAATCTGCAAAATCGTGCTTTCTATTGAGTAACGACAAATGCGTAGGCTCTATCGCCTGCAAGCCGAAACTGACCCTATCACACCCACAAGCGGCATACTCCTTTGCCTTGTCAAAATTAAAACTATTCGGATTCGCCTCAATAGTAACACTCTCACACTCCGATAGGTCGAAATTCTGCCGAACCTCGTCCATAATCTCGGTTATCGCCCCAAGTGGCAAGAAACTAGGCGTACCACCACCGATATACACCGTGTATACCCTCCGCCCAGCATACTCCTTGCCCTTTGCCTCAATTTCCTCTTTGAGAGCCGAAACATAACTCCTCATCATATCAGCACTCGGCACAAAGGAGCAAAAATCGCAATAACTGCATTTTGACACGCAAAACGGTATATGAATATATAGAGAAAACTTTTTCATATTGCCTCTAATCAATTTTGAGGATTGAGATAAATGCATCACTAGGCACTTCAACAGAACCGATATTACGCATTTTCTTTTTACCCTCTTTCTGCTTTTCGAGAAGTTTGCGTTTACGAGTTACGTCGCCGCCATAACACTTCGCCAAAACATCTTTTCTATATGCCTTAACCGTTTCACGAGCGATGATTTTGCCACCAATTGCCGCCTGAATAGGCACTTCGAATTGCTGCCTAGGAATTACGTCCTTTAACTTCTCTGCCATAGCCTTGCCACGCTCGTACGCCTTGTCTACATGCACAATCATACTGAGAGCATCACAAATTTCGCCTTTGAGCAATATGTCGAGTTTCACTAACTTGCTAGGGCGATAATCACTCAACTCATAATCGAGGCTCGCATAGCCCCTAGTTTTACTCTTTAAGTTGTCAAAAAAGTCGTAGATAATCTCATTTAGCGGGATTGAATAGTCGAGGCGGACACGCTTTTCGTCCAAATACTCCATACCCGTATTTTCGCCACGGCGCTCCACGCACAAATCCATAATTGCACCCATATATTCTGGCGGAGTAAAAATTCGCATATTGACATACGGCTCTTCCATTCTAGTAATCAGAGTAACATCAGGTAGATTGCTAGGATTACTAACTTCTAGCATTTCGCCATCCGTCTTGTACACGTGGTAGTTTACACCTGGGGCGGTCGTAATAATATCTAGGTTAAATTCCCTCTCCAATCGCTCCTGAATAATCTCCATATGCAAAAGACCCAAGAAACCACAACGGAAACCAAAACCTAGGGCGATAGAAGTTTCGGGCTGGTATTCGAGCGAACTGTCATTCAATTTTAATTTTTCCAATGCGTCCTTTAACTCGCCATATTTGCTACCGTCAACAGGGAAAATTCCGCTAAACACCACTGGCTGAACCTGCTTGTACCCTGCGAGTGGCTCGGCAGTAGGATTGTCCACAGTGGTAATCGTATCCCCAACACGAGCTTCACTGACTTTTTTGATACTGGCAGCGATATACCCTACCTCGCCCGCCAAGAGAACATCACACGCCTTTGCCTTTGGAGTAAAATATCCTACCTCGGTAACCTCAAAAGCGTTGTTTGACTGCATAAATTTGATTTTGTCGCCTGGGCGAACAGAGCCGTCAAACACACGGACTAGACAAATAGCCCCCTTAAAGTTATCATAATAACTATCAAAAACCAAGCATTTGAGAGGTGCATCTTCCTTACCACGTGGTGCAGGAAATTCCTCTACAATCGCCTCCAAAACCTTGTCAATATTAATCCCCTCTTTAGCCGAAATACAAGGAGCATGCATTGCTGGAATTGAGATTACATCCTCAATCTCTTTTTTCACCTTTTCAGGCTCGGCACTAGGCAAGTCAATCTTGTTGATTACTGGCAAAATTTCTAGACGGTTATCGAGCGCCAAATGAACATTCGCAAGCGTCTGTGCCTCGACCCCTTGACCTGCGTCTACAATCAAAATTGCCCCCTCGCACGCTGCAAGAGAACGACTAACCTCATATGTAAAGTCCACATGTCCAGGGGTATCTATAAGATTAAGGATATACTCTTGCCCTTTGTAATTATATTTCATACGGGTCGGAGTCAATTTGATAGTGATACCACGCTCACGCTCCAAATCCATACTGTCTAATAATTGCTCCTGCAAATCACGAGTCGCAACGGTCCCCGTATATTCTAGCAAACGGTCTGCCAAAGTACTCTTTCCATGGTCGATGTGTGCAACTATACAAAAGTTGCGAATGTATTTTTGTCTATCCTGCATAACTGCCCCTTACAATAATTTATCAAATTATACAAAAAATAGCGATAAAAATCAATAGAAATTGACCAAAAATGCGTAAAAGTATGCAAATTTACTAGCATTATAAAAATTTTTTTGATATAATTAAAAAAATCGTATGAGGATAGTTTATGGAAAAAAATATTGATTGGTTGTTTGAGAAATTCATAGCGCACAAGGGGTTTTGGGGCGACAATATCCCAGAGAATTCTCTCGGTGCTTTCGAAAAAGCGATTGAGAACCATTACTCTATTGAAATGGATGTGAGGCTATTAGCAGACGGTGAACTAGCAGTTCTGCACGACAAGGAATTATCCCGCATGACTGGTCAAGACGGATACTTGTCCAAACTAAATCGAGAAGATTTGCCAAATTATAAATTAAACGGCACAGAATACTCTATCCCCACCCTTGACGAAGCGCTTAGTTTTATCGGTGGCAAAGTGCCAGTTATTCTCGACCTCAAAACCGAGGCAACAAATGTTGGGGCTTTTGAGAGTAAAGTCGCTGACGCTATCAGAAACTATTCGGGAGATGTTGCAGTTATGTCTTTTAACCCTCTTGCGCTAGAATGGTTTAGCAAAAACGCACCTAATATCCCGAGAGGTCTATTGAGTACTCGCTGGACGAAAGATTTGGCGGATAGACCTGATACATTTATCAAAAGACTAGTTACCTCTCGCAACCTCCTCCGCAAACGAGCAAATCCAGATTTCCTAGCATATAATATTAAACAACTACCATCAATCAGAACTCGCAAGTTCAAAAAAATTCCGCTCATCGGCTGGACAGTGAACTCGCAAGAAGAATACCTCGATAAGGTAAAGTATGTAGACAATATTATCTTTGAGGGGTTTATGCCGAAAATATAAAATTTGCCCTATTCAGGGCTTTTATTTTTTGCAAAATTATTGACAAAAAAATTTTTTATGGTAGAATTGAGTTGCAAAAATTTAATGACGAGGTAAGAATTATGGAACAAAATAACTCTATGCACGCTCAGGCAAAAAAGAATACTGAGGATGCTTTATCATATTTGGTTGTTCAAGCACATGCAAAATCTCTTGAACTGAACCAACTCGGCGAAACTTTAATGAAGCACGCACAGATGGAATTGTATATCGCTCAAATGGAAAATGTTGAGTTTGAGGCTTTGTCGTCTACTGCTCAAAAGTTGCATGAGAACCCTGATTTGCGAATTGAGAACAGATTTGTTGGTCAAGTGTACTATCTTGACAAGAGTAGCAAGACTAACATCAACGACAACAATGTGAATGAGGGCAACATTTATGTAGTTTCTCCTGACAAAGAAGAAGAAACAAAGCCTTCTAGTAGCATCGCTACAAATAGCAATAATGACAAAGTTATAACCTTTGTTGAGAGCAAAGAAGACGAGATTTCTACTCCCGCTGACGATTCAAACAATGAGGAAACCGAAACAGAAGACGAAGACGTTGTTGAAACTGAAGCATTTGTAAAAGTTAAACCTGTAGCAAAGAGTTTCGACAGACTCAAACCTGCCTACACTGGCGACATTGCAAAGAAGATTTACAAAACTTCTGTTATGAAGCCTGCTAGGGAATTAATCAAGGCTATGATTGATGAGCAAACTCAAATTACTCTCAAAAACTTGGTTGACGTTGCAGCAAAGGACAAAAAGCACGCTGTATCTCTATACCACAGCGGTACAAAGAGCACTTTGGAGAACTATTCAGTAATTGCTTCTATGTATGACGCCGTAATTAGAGGTATGGATGTCGCTGATATGGAGATTTATTCACTCAAAGATGAGGCTAGCAAAATTGCAGAGCTTGACTCTCTCGCTTGCACCATCATTAGCAATGCAGAGGAATTTAGACAAGAAAATGTTGAGGCACTCGACAACAGCAAAAACTTGACTGCTGGTAATGTAAAACAATACTACACCGCTTTGGGTAAATTCGAATCAACAGCAGAAAACAAAATTTCTGGTCAAGACGTTATCAAGAACGAATTTGCAAACGATGTTGCAAACATTATGTCTAGATAAATGATGAATTAAAAATGAAACATTCTGTTGAATGTTTCATTTTTTGTTTACAAAAAAAGTTTAGTAACTTTTCAATTACTAAACTTTTTATTTTCTTTATATAATAGCATCTACAAATTCTTTTGAGTCAAATGGCTCAATATCATCGATTTGCTCCCCAGTCCCTACAAATACAACTGGCACAGAATAATCTTGTGCAATTCCTAACACAACACCACCTTTGGCTGTCCCATCTAGTTTTGTCAACACAAGCCCGTCAATACCAACCGCCTCATCAAAATATTCAACTTGGCTCAATGCATTTTGACCAGTCGTGGCATCGAGAACGAGGAGTTTCTGATAGCACGCCTCAGGCCATTTGTTGGAAACGACCTTTGATACCTTTTTAAGCTCCTCCATAAGGTTAGCCTTGTTATGTAACCTCCCCGCAGTATCAATAATAACCACATCGACATTTTTGGCTTGCGCACTCACTACACCATCAAATACAACACTCGCAGGGTCCGCCCCGTCTTCATTCTTTATTATCTTGACATTGTTGCGGTTCGCCCAAACGCTCAATTGGTCAACAGCTGCCGCTCTAAAAGTGTCGCCCGCAACGAGCAAAACAGACTTTCCTTGCGATTTATAATAATTTGCAAGTTTGCCAATAGTTGTAGTTTTGCCCACACCATTTACACCCACAACAAGATAAACTAGCGGATATGTAATCTCTGGCAACTGGTTATTATCCAAAATTTCGCTCATAATTTCACGCAAAGCAGCCTTGACATCTTCTTGCGTGCGAAGTTTTGACTTTCTTGCCCTTTCTCGGAGTTGTTCAACAATTTCTACTGAACAATTCGCCCCAATATCAGAAGAAATCAATACCTCCTCCAACTCGTCAAAAAATTCGTTATTTAACTCACCTTTTGACATAATCGACATAATTTTGTTTCCCAAAGACTCTTTCGTCTTTTTGAATGCATTTTTAATTTTGCTAAAAAATCCCATATAAGCCCTCTTAAATATTAAAGTTAAAATTAATTAGTACAGTATAGTATAAAATCATCAAACCACCTCATCAGTGTAAGTCAGTGTACGGTTTGTATCGCTTCGCTTTAACTAAACCGTACTTACCTTACTTACCCTTATTTATTTCCGGTCTGCCGGTTCGCCGTTCCTGCAACTTCTTTCACTTATCACTATCCGGCAGGCTATCGGAAAATAATCGGCTGTCGCCTCATCAGTGTAAGTCAGTGTACGGTTTGTATCGCTTCGCTCAACTTCACCGATACAACCTTACTTACACCCTTATTTTCCATAGTTACACCATATAGGTTGTCGGCGAGTTCCATAGTAGGTTTACGGTGAGTGATTACTATAAACTGGGTTTCACTCGCAAACCTATGCAAATATTTAGCAAAACGCTCAACATTCGCATCGTCCAGTGCCGCATCAATCTCATCGAGCAAGCAGAAAGGCATTGGTCGAAGTTTCAATATCGCAAACAAAATTGCGATTGCGGTTAGTGATTTCTCTCCACCGCTCAACAACGACAAGTTACCACCCAAAGCTTTACCTGGAGGTACTGCCCTGATTTCGACACCAGCGGTCAGCACATCACCGTCCGTCAACGCAAGTTCGGCACTACCTCCGCCGAACAATTCCCTAAAAATCTTGCTGAAATTCTGGTTTATCCTGTCAAATTGCGTCATAAAGCGTTCTGTCATTTGGTCGCTCAATTCCTTGATAACGCCCATAACATCAGCCTCCGCCTTTTTGAGGTCGTCCAACTGAGTACTCAACTCTGTATAACGCTCATCGAGTGCCTTGCTATCCTCAATAGCATTGACATTTACATTACCCAGTTTATTGATTTCACGCCTGACTTCGTTAATTCTCGCATTGCAATTTGTTGGGTCAAATTCCTCATCTTTGAGCTCTAACGCAGTCAGATATGTCAGCTCGTAGTCCTCCAAAATTCTATCTTGCATATTCTCAATATTGGTATCAATTTGAGCGAGCCTCGCCTCTTCGTGATAAATCTTTTCATTAAGTCTAGTCAGTTCACCATTGAGTCTAGACCTTTCTTCCTCAATTTCCGCAATAGAGTCGTGCAATTCCTCTTTGACCGCATCCATTTCCACAATCTTTGACTTAACAGCCGCCAACGAATTGCTAGTTTCCTCGAAATCACCATCTCCATTTCCAGCGCTCATCTTGCGAGTTGTTTCAATCGTGATATTGTTTTTGGCGAGCAATGCATTATTTTCATCAATTTCCAGACTCAAACTCTCCTGCTCGGCAACCAATCTTTCCAATTCAGAATCGAAAGAAGCCAGCTCACTCTCCAATGTAGCAATACTAATTTTTTGCTCTGTAATTTGCTCGTTAAGGTCATCACGCTTCGCACACAAAATATCATACTGACTTCTGCCCTTTGTTGGCTCAGCATTTTCGCTTGCCTTTGGCAAATCTGCCCCGTTTACCTCATTGAATAACTCCAACTCTCTTTCCAAAGCACTCTTGCGAGTCAGCATTCGCGCGATTTCCTGCCCAACGGCTTCTAGTTCATTTTCGTAATTTTCACAGTCCTCTTGTGTATGGCGCAAAATTTCCTCTTTTTGCGCAAACTCAACATCACTATCATGCAAAATTTTGCTCTGTTTCTCAATAGCCTCGACCAGTTCATCTCGCATTTCTTGATATTTTGTTACAGTGTTTTTGAATTCATTTACGTGGCTTTGTTGAATTTTGATTTTTTCGCCAATATCCTCAATTTCACGCTCACGGCTAAGCAAATTATTCACTTCTGCTTTTTTGCTACCACCAGCGATAGAACCACCTGTGTTGAGTACATCGCCATCAAGTGTAACAATTTTGAAGCCAAAGCGACTAGCATTAGCGAGCCTAATCGCAACGTCCATATTTTCCACAACGACAGTATTGCCTAGCAAACTATCAATTACAGGTTGCAACACACTATCAAAAGTAATCAACTCGCTAGCAATTCCATAACAACCACCAGACCGCAACAGACTAACAAACGACTGATTGATAAACTTCGGCTTTACCGAACTAATAGGCAAAAAGGTAGCACGACCATAATTTCGAGATTTGAGATACTGCACCAACCTCTTTGCGTCTTGCTCATCACGAGTTACCACATTTTGAACGGCGAAACCGAGAGCCATCTCGATAGCAACCTCCAACTTTTGTGGAACGGTAATAAGTTCCCCGACAACACCGACAATCAACGCATTCAACTCTGCGTTTTTGCCTGCGTCCAATAACAGCCGCCTAACCGTATTGTTGTACCCCTCATAATCATCTTGCATTTCCTGCAAAAGTTTACTACGAGATTCCAGTCTACCCAACTCGGAATTTGCCGCATTGTATTTATCTTGCGCATCACGAATATTTATCTCCAAAGAATTGAGATTTTCTCTCAAAGCGGAAATATTATGGAAAGTTTGCTGCCTTGTTTCCTCAGCCTCCGAACTCGCCACATTAGCCTGACGCTCTAATATTGCAGCCCCTTCCTTTTTCTCCTCCAAACTACTTTGCCTTTCGGTTAATTCATTAAGTTGGCTGTCTATCCCAGAAATTTCAGCCGTCAATCTAGCAATATTTGACTTGACTTCACTAATTTTGTCAATCGCATTTTGCACATCTTGTTGCGCCCCACTAACCATTTTTTCATTCGCCTTGGTCTGCTCCAAAACTTGCGAATAAATATTTTGTAATTCATCACATTTGGCACGCAATTCGCCCAATTTATTGAGTTTCGCACTCTTTTCGGCTTGCACAGATGTAATCTGCGAATTAATTTTATCAAAATCAGCCCGTTGCTCCCTTAACTCCGCATCAATTTTTTCATTTTGCTCTTGCAAGTATTTTATCCTTTCCTCATTTACCCTGCGGTCGCCAGCAACTTTTTCTAGGTTGACGGTCAGCCTCAATACCTCGTCATTCATCGCCTGTATCTGCTCGTCCATCGCCTTGATACCTTCCAAAGACTCGTTGAGATTCTGCGTAGCGTGGTTGATGCTTGCCTCTTTGTTATTGGCGTCCTCTCTCAACCCCTCGATGATATCAGCAATTTTTTGCTTATTAGCGCTGGCATTCTCAAAGTTATATATGTAGTTATTAATTTCCAAATATTTGAGATTCTCACGAAGTTCGAGATACTTTTTTGCCTTGACCGCTTGGTCCCTCATCGGCATCAATTGACGCTCAATCTCAATCACGGTATTGTCTATCAGAGCCAAATTTTCACGAGTGCGAGCCAACTTGTTCTCAGCCTCGTTTTTGCGTTCCTTAAATTTGGCAATACCTGCCGCCTCCTCAAAAATCGACCTACGCTCCTCAGGCTTGCTAGATACTATTTGCTCTACACGCCCTTGACCGATAATTGAATATCCATCACGCCCGATACCGCTATCATGCAACAAATTACGAATATCTTTTAACAAACACGGCGTACGATTCAAGCTATATTCACTAGTGCCAGAACGATACAATTTACGAGAGATGACAACCTCATCATAATCAAGGTTAAACTGCTTGTCTTCGTTACCAAAAACTAGGGATACCTCACAATAAGACAACCCTTTACGCCCCTCTGCTCCCTTAAAAATTACATCCTGCATACTAGAACCACGCAAATTCTTGGGGGCTTGTTCACCCAAAACCCACCTAATCGCATCGGCAAAGTTGGATTTACCACAACCGTTTGGACCAACTATTGCTGTAATACCATCGCTAAATTCAATAGATAATTTATCCGCAAAGGACTTGAACCCTAGTACCTCAATTCTCTTAAAACTCAAATCAAATTTCTCCTATTTTTTGCTATAAGTAAACTAATTAGTATCAGTTTCTACATTCTCCAAAATATCTTCTGCATTCGAAATAACGTTCCCGATTTTTGTGAGCAAATCCCTCTCGGCAAACTCCTTAACCTGCTCGATTGCAGCCTCGAAACTATTCGTCTGTGCAGACCCGTGAGCTTTGACAACTATCTGCTTTGTCCCAAGCAACGGCGAACCACCGTATGCCTGATAATCGTAACGCTTCATCACGCCTTTGAGAGGCTTCTTGATGAGCAAGCCGCCAACCTTACCTCTAAAAGAGGACTTTAGCCCAGCCTTTAATACACCCATAAAGTTTTGCAAAGTTCCCTCGATACTTTTGAGCAAAATATTGCCACAGAAGCCGTCCGCAACTATAACATCATAATTACCTGACAGAGCGTCTCTAGCCTCCATATTGCCTACATAATTTATTGGCAATTTTTGCAAAATCTCGTGAGCCTTTTTTGCTAAATCATTTCCTTTTGCATCCTCAACACCAACATTTAATTGAGCAACTCTCGGTTGAGGCACACCCTCGATTACCCTCATAAACTCACTACCCATTAGGGCAAAATGAGCAAGGTTAATAGGCTTGCAATCTACATTTGCACCGCAATCTATTAGCAAAACTTTGCCACCCTTGACTGTTGGTAACAGTGGAGCAAGTCCTGGCCTAGATACGCCCTTTAACCTACCTAATTTTAGCACAGCCCCCGAAAGCACCGCCCCAGTGCTACCAGCAGAAACCAGCCCAGCATACTCCCCCGTTTTGAGTAGGTCGAGAGCCATAACAATCGAACTATCACGCTTGGTTCTCAAAGCCTCAACAGGTGACTCGTTACATGTTATCACACTATCAGCATTGATAATATGTAGCCTCTCATTATCAAAAGTCTTGCAATTCAGCACCGCCTCTATCTCGCTTTGCTTACCCACAATATCGATCTTCACATTTTTATTTTTGTATAAAAAGAGCAAACAAGCGTCTACAATTTCATTCATACTCTGGTCGCCACCGTGTGCATCAACTAAAATTTTCATCATTCTTCCCCTTTTGAAAATAAAACTCCTATGATAATTTTACCATAAAATCGCACAATTTACAATTAATTTGAGCCAAAAAACTCCCCTAATAAAAGAAAAAACAGCCTATTTAGGCTGCTTTGTGTTCTTTTTCTTTCCCTTTCTCTAAAACAAGCACTTGTTTACCGTCATAGTAACCACATTTCTTACATACACGGTGAGCCAATTTTGGCTCATGACAACGAGGACATTCTACGATTGCAGGAGCACTCACTTTCC
>DHMD01000059.1:11806-16378 GCA_002405615.1 Christensenella sp. UBA4651
AACATGAAGCTCTGCGAGAACGCTGTCTTGCCTTAGAGGTCTTTGATTTAGGAACTGCCATTTAGTTAGACCTCCATATTAATATAAAACTTATATGTACGAGTTCTATTATATATCATTTTGAGCGAGTTGTCAACCGCAAACGGTAAAAATTTTTTGATTTAGTAAAAATAGTTTGATTTGGAGCAATTTTGTGGTATACTTTGTCCATAATAAATATTGATGAGGTCTAAAATGAAATTTTGTGCAATAATTTGTGAATACAACCCTTTCCACAATGGGCATTACTACCAAATCCAAGAGAGCCTAAAACAGAGCGGTTGCGATGGAATTTTGTGTATTATGGGCGGCAATTTTAGCCAGCGTGGCGAACCAGCGATACTTGACAAACTCAATCGTGCAGAGATGGCAATTGCGGGAGGAGCGGCGGCTGTTGTGCAAATTCCGACATACTTTTGTACGGCAACTGCGGAAATTTTTGCACAAGCGTCAATCAAGATTGCCACAAGTTTCGCTAACGTTACCCACATTTCATTCGGCAGCGAATGTGGTGATATTCGTAGCCTAACAGAACTGGCGCGCTTCCTAAACAAAGAGCCAGAGTTTTATAAATCTCGTATTCGCCGCAACCTCAATGACGGCTACTCTTTGGGTAAAGCGAAGACACACGCTCTGCAAGAATGTATCAATGAGGGATTCGTAAAGTTCACCTCACCCGAGGTCGTAGAGAAACTCCTCGACTCGCCAAACAATATCCTCGCTATTGAGTACCTAAGGGTGCTACTTAATTCAGACAGAAAGGATATCACTCCAATTACCATAAAAAGAATTGATGACTCTGATGATATAAACATAAACTACGGTCTCACCACTGCCACTGCAATCCGAACCAGCGTATACAAGAGTAAAAGAATCGGCAATATCAGCAAATATATCCCGTCCGCTCCGTACAAGATTTTTTCTAGAACTATCCGAGCAATCGGCTTGCCTGATATGGATATTTGGGGCGATTTGGCTCTATACCGATTCAGGACAGGCAGTCCAAACGAATTGAAGCAAAACTTTGACGTGTGTGAGGGCATTGAAAACAAACTCATCACTTGTGCCAGAGAGAATGTAGAATACAAGAATTTCCTAGAATCTTGCGTTTCTCGTAGGTTCACAATGGCGAGAATACAACGAATTACCACAGCCTGCCTACTATCGCTGCGTAACGAGTACACCCGCCACATTTACGAAATCGACCACCTACCATACATTAAACTACTAGCAGCGAAACAAAAACCCGAAGTTTTGGCAAGCCTAAACGAGTGTAACACAATTCTAGTTTCTCGCAAACAAGACGCCTTGCTCGCTATCAAAGACCCGTTTGCTCAAATTCTGATGTATGCCGAGGACAAGGCAAACAACCTCTACTCTCTACTCCTTGACCTCAACAAAGACCAGCAAAAAGCATACACGATTAGCGACATTTACCAGAAACCAATCTTTGTAAAATGAAAAATGACCGCATAGGTCATTTTATTTTATCTCGATACTAGCGAGAGCGGAAATATCCAACCCGCTAGGGTCTTGCGTAAGCATTTGATAATAAGCGACCGAACCAATCATCGCTGCATTGTCGGTACAAAATTCCAAAGGCGGAAAGTATAGGCTAATGCCATTTTTCTCGCACAACTCAGAGAGAGTCCTCCTCAAACAACTATTAGCAGCGACACCACCTGCCATAACGAGTTTTTTCTGACCGAAACAAACACATGCACGAACAGTCTTGGTAGCTATCATATCGACAGCCTGTTGCTGAAAAGAGGCAGCAATCTGCGGCACATCAATCTTCTCACCATTCTGCTCTAACTTGTGGACATAGTTTATAACTGCCGTCTTTAGCCCACTATAACTCACATCGTAATCGTCATGAGCATTTTCGACCTTAATAAACTTGATTTTGGGTTCTACCCCTTGCGAAATTCGGTCAATCTTGACCCCACCAGGATATTCCAGCCCCAAAACTCTCGCCACCTTGTCAAAAGCCTCGCCGATAGCATCATCTTGTGTCGAGCCAATCTTACATAGCGTGTTGTAGTCATCAACATTAACGATAGCAGTATGCCCTCCGCTCGTGATTAAGCACATAAAGGGCGGAGTGAGTTCGGGAAACGCAATATAATTAGCCGCAATATGCCCCTTGATATGATTTACGGCAATGAGCGGCTTGTCCAAAGCATATGCCAATGCCTTTGCCGTAGTTAGCCCCACAAGCAACGCTCCGACCAGTCCTGCCCCCTGCGTTACACCGATACAATCAATGTCAGCCCAAGTTAGTTTCGCACTACTCAAAGCCTGCTCAACTAGCGGAATAATATTAAGTATATGGTTTCGGCTAGCAATTTCAGGTACGACCCCACCGAAATGCCGATGAATATCAATTTGACTAGAAATAATATTTGACAAAACTTTTCGCCCATTTTGAACAACGGCAACACTTGTTTCATCGCAACTACTCTCGATAGCCAAAATCGTTACAATCTTTTTCTTGCGAATTTCGGCGACTTTTTGCCTCATTCTTGATAAATAATCACTCATATTCGACCTCTAAATCTTCTTTTCCATCTTGAAACTACAAGGCTCTAATCCCAATTTTTTATAAAACTCAAATGCCGCAACATTAGGCGCCCAAACATTGAGTTGAATACTGCTCACATCATTTTCCTTTGCAAATTCCTCAACATTCGCCATTAGTTTGGTAGCGATACCTAGTTTACGATATTGCGGCATAACATATATCGACTCAATATATGCGTAAATTTGGTTAAATCGGTTCGCTGATATGTAGGCAAAAACCTCACCAACAGCCTGACCATCTACCTCCGCTACAAGCCATATTTTATCATCGTCAACTACTTCATTTTCAAAATTCTCGACATCATAATCTCTATACGCCTCACAAATCATTTGCGGCATTAATTTTTTGTGATATTCAAACAGCTCTTTTGCAAACGAGTTTATAATTTCATAATCATCTTTTGTTGCCTCACGAATTGTAACTTTATCCATAACCTATTGCCCACCTTTTTTGAGGTATTCCATAATAAAATCGAGGATATTACCATCCATAACCGACTCAACATTACTAGTTTCGTAATCCGTCCTATGATCTTTTACCATAGTGTATGGGCAAAACACATAACTGCGAATTTGACTACCCCATTCGATTTTTTTGAGTCCACCTTGGACTTCCTTGATATTTTTTTGGCGTTCTTCTTCATACAAGACCGCCAATTTTGCCCGCAAAACTTTGAGCGCAGATTCCCTATTCTGAATTTGGCTGCGCTCATTCTGGCATTGCACCACAATTCCAGTGGGAATATGACGAATACGCACCGCCGAGTCCGTAGTATTTACGCCTTGACCACCGCATCCGCCACTGTGATATGTATCAATTTTTAGGTCGCTATCCTTGATTTCGATTTCGCCCTCATCTTCTATTTGAGGCATAATTTCCACTGACGCAAAACTGGTATGCCTACGAGCGTTGCTATCAAATGGCGAAATTCGCACCAACCTGTGTACACCCTTTTCCGCTTTCAAAAATCCGTACGCACTATCGCCATCAATCTTGATAGTAGCGCCCTTGATTCCCGCACCATCGCCAACGGTATAGTCGAGAACAGAGGTTGTATAACCCTGCTTTTCACAAAACTTCGTATACATTCGCAAGAGCATTTCAGCCCAGTCTTGAGCCTCCGTACCGCCCGCACCAGCTTGAATAGTGAGAATAGCCCCGAGCCTATCATACTTGCCTTTGAGCAGACAATTTAGATGAAAAGTCTCCGTTTTGACATACAACTCCTCGACCTCTTTTTGAGTGTCCGCTAGCAGCGCTTGCTCGTCCTCGCTTAATTCCCCGATAAAATCATTCAATTCTGCATAGTGCCTAGAAATATCCTTGATTAATTCAATTTTTTGGGATAGACTAGCCAGTTTTTTGCCGACACTTTCCACTCTCTTACGGTCATTATAAAAGTCAGGTTCAGCCTGCTCCGAGTGCAGTTTTTCACTCTCATGCTCCAAGTTCTCAATAGGAAAAAATACTTGAATATCTTCAAGCATTTTCCCGATTTCATTTAATTTTTGTTTTATTTCATCAACAGATATCACAACAAAAACTCCAAATTAATCTTCCAAATTTTTGCCACAGCAGTTCTTGTACTTTCTGCCACTACCGCATGGGCAAGGGTCGTTCCTACCAACCTTGCTAGACTTCGCTTGCGACTTGCTGCCCGAGTCATTGGTTACCAAGTCCATCTGCTTTTGCTTCTGCACTGGCGCAGGCCCACCACGCACAATAATGTTTAGCAAAATCGTACTGGTTTTTTCACGGATATTGCCTACCATTTCGTCAAACATCTTGAAACCCTCTCTCTTGAACGCAACAATAGGGTCTTGTCTACCGTAACTCTGTACCAAGATTTCGTGGCTCAAAGTACTCATAGCGTCAATATGCTCCATCCACGCCTTGTCAACCATATCGAGTAGGATTGAACGCTCGATTTCCACAAAAGGAATACCCAG
>DHMD01000021.1 GCA_002405615.1 Christensenella sp. UBA4651
ATTTTGTACCAAACCGAGTATTCGACTTCGATATCTCTTACGTCGTAATTGTCGTGTTCTTTGTTGTAAAGGGGAATGTCGTTATAATACATAGTCACGTAACCTTTGAATTCTTTTTCTTTTCCGATTATCGGGTGGCAATGCTGTTCAACTTCATCAAATGCTCGCGTATAACGTTTGCCTGTTTTTGAAACGCACTTACATAGCAACGTTCCTTCTTCGTTAAGAAATCCGAAACCGGATAATTTCTCGTCAGGATTTCTGACTTTTTTGATTGAGTAAACTACTTTTTTCATTTTGGATTACCTCCATTTTTTATTTTTTGCCTTCTGGCAGGGGCAAAGGAGCATAAGCCGAAACGCAACCATAATGAGAATTTTATTGCAATGGAGAAAATCAACAGCCAAAGGATTTGAGCGAAAAATACTATCGTAAAATAAAAAGAGCCAAACTCTTTATCGAGTCTGACTCTGTTATTCAATATTAAAGTTTTAAGTAGTATTTTTCCGTGCAGTTGATTTTCTCGCTGACTTATGCTACAACAGCCACGACAGAAGACAATAAAATATGGAGTAGTGATGTTAATTCTGTCATACAATTTGTATTCATTGCTTTTTCTTCTAAAAAATGATATTATATTTATAGAGTGTTCTAACAGGGTTAAACAAAGGTGCCTTCCAGAATTGCAGCAATTTGACAAGTGTCACAATCCCGAATAGCGTGACAAACATCGGGGCATCGGCATTTTCAGGATGCAGTAAACTTGAGAGCATAACCATTCCCAATGGTGTGACGAGCATTGGAAGTTCTGCTTTTAAAAAATGTAGTAGTTTGACTAGCGTAACAATATCGGTTGGGCTTACTTGCATAGGGACGGACGCGTTTTCTGGTTGCCAGAGGATGACTATCCATTATAATGGTACTAGATCTCAATGGGCGAGCATATCAAAAGGTGCTAACTGGAATTTGGGCGCAGTTAACTGCCCGATTTATTGTTCCGACGGAACGATATAAAAAATAGACAAAAAAAGGAGAATCCAAATGAATAAAGGCATAATTTACAAAATAAAAGTAGACAAAGCATTACACTACTATATCAAACTCGAAAGAACGGTAAAGATAAAAGATGTCGAATATAACATTTTTGTTGACGATACAAACATCTCAAAACCTAACGCTAAACTTGTTGCGGTTGAAGAATGCTTTTCTTGCGAATTAAATCTGTCGGCATATTTAGGCAAGAAGCTTAATTTTGGTATCGATTGGAAAAATGAAAAACTGACATCTGTTGAGTATGAAGCGTAAAACTATATATATTTTCGGTGCGGGGTCAACTGCTAAGTTGAGTATTCCGACATCGGATAAACAAAAGGAAATCTTTGAGGGGTTGGTAGAGAGTGGCAACGAAACGCTCTGCCAACTCTATCGTGTTGTTACGAAAAGATTTGAAAATAAGGATTATGGAATCAATGATGTCTTTAATTTGATTGACACGGCATTGTATCTAAAAACCGGATTATACGTCAACAAAGACGGCAAAGAACACAAAATAGAATACATTGAGCTGTTGCAAGCAAAACGTGAACTCATTTCGTTAATTTTTGAGGATTTCAAAAATAAAATTGCAACAATTGACGATTGCGATTATAAAAAGTATGTCGAATTTTATTATCAACTTGCAAAAAGAGAGTTGAACAACAAGTTTAATGGCAATGTAAAAATGGATGAGCGTGAGTTTTTCATTGCCGATTATTCTATAATAAACTTCAATTGGGATTTATGCTCATTGTTCCCTATTATAGAGTCGAATAGAATACTGAATCACGAAAACGACAGATATATCAATAAGGAAGGTCTTCCCCAGTTGAGGATGTACACAGACTTTAATTATGAGTGTGCATCGACACTAAATGATTTGCCATGGTATCCATTTACAGAGCCGGCTGCATATGTTGCAAATTCTGATAAACATATGGGCAAAAGACGTGTCGTTTTGCTGAAAGCGTTTTATCCGCACGGTCTTATGAACTCTTTCAAATGTCCCAAATGCGCTCGCCATTCATTGTATCTTGGAAATCAGTTGGAAATAAAAGAAGTCAGCAAATCCATAGATTATAACTTAAACAAAAAAATTTATAATTGCCCGAGCTGTGGCGCAGAGATAAGTGCAAAAGACTTCAATGTTCTTGTGCAATCGAACTTCAAGGAAAGGAACTCTTTTCTCGAAGAAACACGCATAAAAATGTTTTGTGAACTCGAATCTGCTGAAAAGTTGGTCTTTATCGGGTATTCTATGCCACAAGACGACATTGATTATAGAACGTTTTTCAAGTCGCTCAACAATGTAAAAAAAGTCTATGTGGTTTTATATGACAAAAATGCACATGACTTCAAAATGATTTCTGATGGCGATGATTTTAGTAATTATTCAGACGAAACAAGAACAGCAATAGGAAATTATCTTTCAGTATTCAAGAATATAAAACTCAACACAAAAGGTTTTCCCGATGCCGTTGATGATATTTTGGAAATTAAAGAAAATATGTGAAAAAGTGGCTCTATAAGTGTGAGCCACTTTTCGTAGGATGTTTGTTGCGCACTTTATCCATAAATCGCGACATATCTTTGTCGCATTTTGATAAAGTATTCAAACACAGTGGATTGCGCTCTTTCAAGTATGGCGGCGATTTCGGGATAACTCAATCCGTTTTGCCTACATTCGAGCGCAATTCGCATATTGTCCGTCAGATTGAGACTCTCAACGATTGAATCATAGACGGTATAGTCTTTGTCAGCATCTTCTTCAATCTCACAAGACGGCTCGCTGACGGGCGTTAAGGCATCAAGGCCCACGGAGCGGTAATTATCGCTTGTTTTTCGTGTGATAAGTTTAGACATTGCTCTAATGCACGCAATCTTGACTGTTATTGCTTTACCGCTTTTATCGTGTGTCAAAACGTCGTTTAATCGCTTCCCATAATGATTGCAAAGGAATAGCGCGCATTCTTGCACTAAATCATAACT
>DHMD01000054.1 GCA_002405615.1 Christensenella sp. UBA4651
ATCCTATTGTTTAAGGTGTATACGCCATCGATTGTAATTTGCTGGGTCGAATCATCTCTTAGGTAGTTGCCAGAAATTTCGACCTTTTGGGTGTCATCGTCCTGAATGATTATGTGGCATTGACCTTGGGTGCAATAGAATTGTGGAAGCGTGTGGCTAATACTCAAAACATTTGTCTTAATTCCGCCACACTCGAATATCCCTGTAATTGTGCTGCCGTTAGGGAGAGTTTGCGTACCTAAAAGGCGAACTTTACCGTCCTTTTCATGGACATGCTTTGCTCGGAGTGAATCGTGAAATTGAGAGTTGTCTGTAAGTAACATATCGGTAATTTCCAATTTTTTGGAAATCGGGTTTATACCACCCTTGATGTAGTTTTCGTTTGCATATTCGATGACGCCATCGCTGCCGCCGAGCCAGTTGAAATTATCGAAACTACCATGATACTTGGTGGTAACATTTTGGGCATCGCCATTCACAAAACTACCGTTCTTGAATTGCCCTGTCAGAGTAATTTTGTTGTTTGCTAAACTCGCTGTGCCGTAGCCTTCGGGAGTGGGGGAAATCAAACTATTGATTGCCTCTCCTGTGTAGAGTCCTTTCTCCTTGTCAATTTTGATTGAAGCGTTTCTGAATGATTTGATTTCTGCCATAATATCCCGTTCCTTTTATTTTTTATTATTATATTATGAAAAGGTGTTTTTGTCAATATGAATAATCGGCAACTTATGCAAAGAATTGCATAAAAAAACACCCTGAGGTGGGGTGTTGTGAGTGTGTCAAAAGTATGTGGCGATAAAGTTGGTGATACCGCCCCAATATTTCTCGGCATCAACAGTGCTGCCGTGGATATGGGTTGATTTGTTGATGACCAACTTGTCTTTTGCGTGGGTATAACTCGAATAGAGTTGCTCGTGCATAAAATATGGCACGAATATATCCGCATCGCCGTGGATAAAGTAGATTGGCAGAGTCGCCTTTTTTAGACTCTCGATACAGTCGATATCGCCTATTGCGAAGCCTGCTTTTTTCTGAATCATCAAATCAACCGAATGGAGGGCGGGAAAACTCGGAGTGTAGGCGAAGTGGTTGATTAGGTATGTAAATTCGGCGGCAAGGGACGTGTATCCCGAGTCCTCGATAACTAGGCGGACATTATCGGGTAAATCCTCGCCAGCGGTCTGCATAACGGTTGCTGCGCCCATCGATACGCCGTGCAAAATTATACGGCAAGACGGGTTTTGCTCGACCAAAAAATCAATCCAGTCGCAAACATCTAGGTGCTCGTACAATCCGAAAGTTATCCATTTGCCGCCCGTTTCGAGCGTGCCACGGAGGGCGGGAAGCAGGACATTGTAGCCCAAATTATAGTAATTGAATGCATAGTCGCTAACTCGCCAAGGGCTGCTGCGGTAGCCGTGCACCATAATTACCCAATTATTTGTCGTATTTGGGTTGGTGATTGAGAGGGCGTGCAAATCTATTCCGTCCGTTGTGCTGCGAATGTAGGCGTTGGTGTAACTTGACTCATGTTCAAGCCATTCGACCTGCTGAATAGTCGGGTTTTTGGACTGATTTTTGGTGGAAATTGTCGAAAATATAGTATTATCGGTGCTAAAAGCCAAGTCGCAGAGAAAAGAACCGCCACCAAAGAAGCCACAAACGCCAAGCGAAAAAATAATCATTACAATGCTGGTTATTATTACCCGAGTTCTCTTTGACAAGTTGCACCACCTTTTATTTTTGTCTATATTATTTTATATTTTAAGGGGGAATAAGTCAACAAAAAACAAAAATTTTTGAAACAAATCAAAAAAGTCGGGCAAAATGGTTTGCTTTTGCGTGCTTTTTGATTGTATAATAGAGATAAAAAGGGGGCTAAAATATGGAAACTAACATTTGGGAAAAATACTCGGGCAAGGCTCGCAAGCCTGTGGAAGATTTTTGCTCGGGGTATAGAGAGTTTTTGAGTATGCACAAGACGGAGCGTGAGTGCGTAAAGTTTGCGGTTAGCGAGGCGGAAAAATACGGTTATCGTAACCTAAATACGCTAATCGAGAGGGGCGAAAAGTTGCGTGAGGGCGACAAAGTTTACGCTGTGAATATGGACAAGGCGGTCGTTTTGTTTGTTGTGGGCAAGCAGCCTATCGAAAAAGGGGTAAATATTGTGGGGGCGCATATCGACTCGCCGAGAATTGATATCAAGGCGCAACCGCTGTATGAGAGTCAAGGTTTCTGTATGCTGGACACACATTACTATGGTGGGATAAAGAAATACCAGTGGACGGCGCAGCCAATGGCTCTGCATGGGGTGATTGTGCGTAAGGACGGTAGCAAGATTGATTTGGTATTTGGCGAGGACGATGTGGTTCTCGGGTTTACTGACCTTTTGCCACACCTACAAAAGGACGACAAAAAGGACATTAGGGGCGAAGATTTGAATTTGATTGCGGGGAATATCGGTGATAAAGACGTGAAAAAGGACAAATTCAAGGCTTTTGTTGTTGAGTTACTGAAAAGTAGGGGAATTGGTGTAGACGACTTTTTCTCGGCTGAAATCGAGGTTGTGCCTGCTGGGGCGGCGAAAGATTTTGGCTTGGACCGAAGTATGATTATGGGGTACGGGCAAGATGATAGGGTGTGCGCCTATACTGCTTTGAGGGCGGTGTTGGAGACAGAGACGCCTGAGTTTTCGGCTATGTGTATGCTGGTGGACAAGGAGGAAATCGGCAGTGTTGGGGCGACTGGTATGCATAGCAAGTATTTTGAAAATTGCGTTGCTGAAATTATGAATTTGGCGGGGCAGTATAGTGAATTGGGGTTGAGGCGTGCCTTGAATAGGTCAAAAATGCTGTCTAGCGATGTTACGGCGGCGGTTGACCCTAACTACACAGCACCTTTTAATCCAGCGACAGACGCCCATTTTGCGAAAGGTTTGAGCTTCAATAAGTTTACGGGGTCGAGAGGTAAGTCGGGAAGTAATGACGCAAATCCTGAGTTTATCGCACAGATTAGGAATATTATGGACAAGAATGAGGTCGCTTTTCAGGCTACCGAAATGGGGCGTGTAGATGAGGGCGGTGGTGGTACGATTGCGTACATTATGGCAAAATATGGTATGGATGTGATTGACGCTGGTGTGCCTGTGTTGAATATGCATGCTCCTTGGGAAATCGTGAGCAAGGTTGATGTGTTTGAGGCTTATCGTGGATACAAGGCTTTTTATTCAGCGGACTGGAATAAGAAATAAAATCGGCAGAAAAATATAAAAAATTAACCCCAAAAATCGAAATTATTTGGGGTAGTAAAAATAAGCGAAAAATACTCAAAAATAGTGTAAAAATTAAAATAGTAAAAAATCAATTTCAATCCCACAAATGTCCTTAATTTCTTCAAAAGATAAAATCATTTCTTTTTCATTGCAAGTTTTGATGTATTCCCATAGCTTGTTATATTTGCTCATTTTAATCCTTTTATAGTGTCTAATACTACCACTTTAAATAATCTTTATCGTCAACATTTTCAACTAAATACATTAGTTTTGCACCATCATAGGGAATCTCTTGTAAAAGTTTATACTTAGCATTTGAGTTCGTCTTTTTAACTAAAAGTCTGTCATCAAAAATGCCACCAAAATAAACTCCATTAACATAAATCAGACATTCTCCCATCATAGCCCTACAAGTGGGACTTAAATCTGACAATTGTTCCAAAATAAAATCTCTATATTCTTTACTTGACGCCATTATTATCTCCATTTTCTTAATTATAACAATCTTAATTCTTTATAAATACTATATATTTTTTGATTTTACAACTTTGTAAACTTCACTCTTCGTTGTGCAAATTATCTCTTAAATTTATTATAACATATTACTAGCGACTTTGTATTATTTTTTTAATCATATCTTTCAAATAAATATGAAAAAATTATAAAAGTTTTTGATTTATATGATATA
>DHMD01000052.1:0-13417 GCA_002405615.1 Christensenella sp. UBA4651
GCCGACTGTTACCGTCCTACCAGATAGCGCCACACGAATTACCCACATAATCGAGATTGGCTTGTACCCTGCCTCGGCACTGATTTGCTCCAACTGTTGGAATAGGTTGTCATTGTGCCATTCGTTCAATTCGACCGCTTGCAACTTTTCGATAGCACGAGCCAGAATATCTCTTGCATTTTCGGGGTTAGTTTTCTTCTTGTCATTAAACAAAAGGTTTAGGTCAAAGTCTCCCAAACTTTGGAAAAACTCAATTTTTTCGCCAATTTCGCTGAAAATTTGGATACGAGGCTGCAAAATGGAGCAAAGTTTCTCCACATCGTACACATCGTGAGTTAGCGTGTTGTTTATATAAGGCATTGCGTGCTCGCTAAATTCGCTAGGCGTCATTTTGAGAATATACTGGCTATTCATCCATTTGAGTTTGTCGTAGTCAAAGATTGCGGCAGACTTACGAATATCATCGGGATTAAAGACTGCAATGAGTTCGTCCAGTGTAAACAGTTCTTGGTCGCTATTTGCAGGGTGCCAACCGAGTAGAGCAACATAGTTTATAATCGCCTCGGGTAGATACCCCTGTCCCACCAAATCTGCGAACGAAACAGAGCCATGACGCTTTGACAATTTGCTGACATTCCCGTCCGCATCCTTACCCATAATCAGTGGCAAGTGATAATATTCAGGCAATTCAAAGCCCAAATCTTGATGAAGTTGGACATATTGCGGAGTGCTAACAATGTACTCATTGCCACGCAAAACGTGAGTTACTCCCATAAGGTGGTCATCAATCACGTGCGCAAAATTGTATGTTGGCATTCCGTCCGATTTGATGAGAATAATATCGTGCAACATCTTGTTCTCGACCGAAATCTCGCCAAAAACGTGATCAAAATATGTGGTTACGCCCTCTTTGTTGGTTTTGTGGCGAATTACATAACTAGCGCCACTTGCGAGGCGAGCCTTGACCTCATCTTCGGTCAAATCTCTACAAGGGTCAGCCTCTGGAACTTCGGGGATTTCACAATTATCGCTAGCCAAATCTGCGTGAGGCTCTTTTTTCTCACAAAAGCAATAATATGCCTTGCCCTCTCTGATAAGTCTGTCGGCGTATTCGAGATAAATTGCCTTTCGCTCGCTCTGGCGGTATGGCCCGTGTCCACCATCACGGTCTGGACCTTCGTCATAATCTAGTCCAGCCATTCGCAAGGTATCAAAAATAACTTGCTCCGCACCGTCTACGTAACGATTTTGGTCAGTATCCTCAATTCGCAATAGAAATTTACCGCCTTTTGACTTCGCAACGAGGTACGCATACAAGGCGGTACGCAAGTTCCCAATATGCATATATCCAGTTGGGCTAGGCGCAAAGCGTGATACAATTTGTTTCTTGTCCATATTTTGGTTCTTACTCCTTATCAAAAATCTCCGTTATTATACCACTATAATAGATTTTATGCAAGAGATTTTTGGGTAGAGCAAAACAAAAAGGGGCTTACATCCCCAATTCACGCATTATATTTTCTACCTCTTGTTGACCCTCTTTTAGTTTTTGGAGTTCGGTCGGGTCAAGAGCGTGCAACAGGGTCAAGAGTTCCCCGATATGCGTACGCTCCTCATTCATAATATCTGTCCAAACCGCACGAGCCAACTGATTATCGGTCGCAGCAATGTGGGCGTTATATTGGTCGATTGCCTCCAACTCCCCGATTAGGTCGGTTCGAATAGCGGCTTTTAGTTCCGATTTGTTATAAAATTTCTGTTGAGCAAAAATTCCGTCTTGCATAATTCTCTCCTTTCAAATTTCAAATTATATATGTACAAATTTCGATTTTTGTTCAATTTCGGCAAAAAAGTATATTTATTTAATTGCTTTTTTTGCATTTTATTTATATACTTGTTTATATATTGTATGGAGGTAAGACTATGATTGGCCAAGCCGTGAGCAAGGTTTTGAGCGTGGTCAACAAAATTTTGGCTTTTGTTGTACTACTGACTTATGCACTCTTTGCTATCAATTTGAAATGGACATTTATTACAAATGAAACCATTTTGGGGATTTTGGAGGTAATTATGCACTACGGGCCGCTAGCAATCTGCTCGCTCGTAATGCTCGAATTTGCCGCAAAACGCAACATAATTATCAAAATTGTGGTGATTGCCGTAATTGCAATCGCAATCATCTTCCAATTCTTCCCAGACACATTCAACTGGGTAGTTGGCAAAATTTAGAAAAAACCGCATAATGCGGTTTTTATTTTTTATGTTGATTTTCTTGGATATACGATAGCGGAATTATATTTGAGGAAACGCTACTATCCTCTATCACACAATTGCTGCCAATTATACAATTATCACTCAAAATTGCGTTTTTTAGCACACAATTGGGGTAAATGATGCAATTTTTACCTATTTTACTACGCTCTATAAAGCAATTTGGATAGATTGTTGTATATTCAGAGATATCAGAATAAGAATCAACAAAAGTACTTGCTGGGTGCAAAATATTCACTTTTGATGCAAGCAAGTTTTGGTTAATATAGTTTTGCATTATGATTTGGCAGGCAGCTAGTTCTTTGAGTGTGTTTACACTTGGTATATAAAATTCGCCAGTATTTTGTGTAAAAGTAGTGATTTTTTGATGATTTTCTGCAAATAATTTGACTAAATCAGTTACATAATACTCATTTTGTGAATTATTGCAATCTAGTTTGTTGATAAATTTCTGCAATACTTTATTATCAAAGCAGTAAATCCCGAGATTTTTCTCCATTATTTTTTTATCTTGCGGGTTACAGTCCTTTGCTTCAACAATATCAATTACTCTGCCGTTTTTGCGTTTTATACGCCCTAAATTATCATTTTGAGGTAAAAAACCAGTAAAAATCAACATTTTTGCGTCATTTAGCGACATAATTTGAGTTAGCGTAGATGATGGCACTATCGGCCCGTCCCCATTTAAGAGCAGAACTTTACCGTCAAAATCAACAAAATTTTTACACGCACAAGCAAAGGCGTCGCCAGTACCACGAGGAATTGGTTGAATAGCAATTTCAATATCATTAGGCAAAAATGGTTGAATTTCTGCTTTATTTTCACCCAAAACGATAAATTTTCGCACAAAATTAATGTTTTTTATACTATCTAGAATATATTCGAGTATCGGCTTATTACAAATTGGCGATAGGATTTTACTACATTTTAGAGCCATTCGTGAGCCTCTGCCCCCAGCCAAAATTACGGCAATACAATCCAAATTTTTACCCCCTACTTTTTGTGTTTTCTTTCGCTAATTTTACTTAATCTTTGAGGTAGGAAAAATGAATTTTTGGGCAGGCCTTTTTCTACTGTTGCACCTGCACAAATGTAGCAATTATTCCCAATATTTACGGGCGCTATTAGGTTTGTATTACAACCAATAAAACAGTCATTACCGATAACAGTTTTTTGCTTAATTTTGCCATTAAAATTTGCGGTTATTACACCGCAACCTAGATTACAGCGTTTGCCCAAAATTGCATCTCCTATGTAGGTAAGGTGCGAAATTTTGCAACTATCCCCCACAAAACAAGCCTTTATCTCGCAAAAATTGCCTATTTTAACATTGTTGCAAATTTGCGTTTCTGGGCGAATATGACTACAAGGCCCCAGCGAAACAAAGTCGCCTATCACTGATTTTTCTATAAAATTATTCGGTAAAAGTACACAGTTTTTGCCTATTTTTGTACCATTTTTTATATAATTATTTGGATAAATTATTGTCCCCTCTCCAACCTCAACATCAGGCTCAATATATGTGTTTTTGGGGTCGATTATTTTTACATTTTTTGCAATTAATTTTGACTGAATTTTCTTCATATCGCTCTCACCTTTTTGCGTATTTTCCTCTCATAACAAACCATACGCAACATAAATAAAATGCCGAATACTCCCATTACAGGATAGCAATAACTTACAATCAGACCAAATCCCAACCCCGAAATCAACAAACACAGAATACCTACCAAAACGGTGGCAATTTTGTATGATTTGATATATTTTTTTAGCCAAATTGAAATAGTGTAAATCAAGGATACGGCAGTCGTGAGTATTCCAAGCCAGACAACCAGCAGCGTTCCTGTTCCGAACGAGTTGCTGACCGATTTTGCAATATATACGAGTGGCATATCGGACATAGAACTGTATGGATTAAGGTAAATCGACACAACCATACCGATGAGACAAATTACCATAAAACTTGCCCCGATTAGCGCTCCCCAGAGATTTGCCTTGCTGCTATGCTCACGCCCTAGCCTAGCAAATATAAAGCCTGCAAAATAAAGATTGCTGCACACATAGAGAATACAGAAGAAAACTGCACTGAATAATCTATCCGTTCCGTCCACCAGTGGCACGACAAAACCATTTGAATTTGACAAACAATATATGAAAGATATTGCAATTACCAAAACCAAAAACGGTACAACCAAGATATTTACCTTTACCATCTTGTTGAAGCCAAGCCAACTTACAAATATTGCAATAACAGCAGTCAAGACGCTAGCGTATCTATACAGTGAAGTGTCTAGCACTATGTCAAAAAGCGAGTTTGCACCAGCAAACATAGCTGAAAGGAGTATAATATTACTAATTATAAATATTATTTCCCCTACACTTCCCCAGCGTCCGAACAATTTTTGATTCATTTGCTGTACAGATTCTATACCATTGCGCTTTCCAAATTCTAGAAATCTGTATCCAAGAGCGAACAACAAGAAACCAGCAAGTATAATTAGAGGGAAACACACCCAACCGAATTGCGCAAAATAGAACCACACCTCTTTTCCACTAGCGAACCCAGCCCCGACAACAGAACCAAACATTACCGCTCCAACCACCAAACTTTGACCAAAAAGTCCCTTTTTGCGTGTCATCTACACCTCTTTACAACAGTTTTAGGCATTTTATAGCTTCATCGACCTCAGATTTATCTGTATTAAAATATATGCAAGCCTGCTCCAAAATCTGATTATTCTCGCAAAAATATAGGCAACTAATGAGATTTTCGCTAAAAGAGCAATCAATACTCTCCAAATTTTTACCCCTTAATTTTTGATTTGTTTTATTCAAATCAATATCAAGGTTGCAAATTTCCGAATAAACAACCGCTCCACAATAACCATACCGCAAAACCTGATTTAATGCTATAAATTGAGGAATTTTTAACTTAAAACTATGATAACGCATATTATTTGTGAAATCAATTGCTTTTAGCCGCCCAGATGAAAGCGCATATTTTGCCAAATAAAATTTCTGTTTACCGGCTATTCGTAAAGTAAGCAACAACTTGATATAAAATGAAATAACTGATTTATTACAAGAATTTGCAAGTTTTTGTACAATTTGGGGTGTAAAATCTGCATTCTTTAGCGTCAAGCACCATTCCAAGTCGCCAGCCAAAGTCAGAGAAGTTTCAAAAATGCCGTCAAAATTTTGCAAATCAAGCGTTTCAAATACAAAATTTATCTTTTCTTGCCCAGTTTTACGAGGAATTGAGGTAGAAATTTCCAAATTTTCCTCTTTGTTGCCATTTATTATTTCATAAAATATATTAAGTGTGGGATTTTCAATGTCGATCCACCTTGCACGCCCGATATAATACAGGGCTTCTTTTGAATTTTTGAGATTGTAGTAGCAAATAGCCACAAAAAGTAGTATTTTTGTGTTAAATTCGTCATTTTTGAGTATTTTTTGGTAATATTCTATAGCTTTTGTATAATTACCGCACTGCGCATAAATGTTTGCGACTGTTTCTTGCTCTTTTGAAGTCAAGGCTAGACTTGATAATTTTTCTAAATTTTGTTCCAAACTAATATAATCTTCGTCCATCAAGCAAATATTAGCCAGCACAATTATTGCACCAGCATTACTCGGGTCAAAACGCAAAATTTGCTGCAAAATATCACGGGCTTTATCACATTCCCCCAGCAAAACCAGTATATCGCAATATACAATTTGAAAATTTAGGTCGTTATTTTGTAAATAAGGCTCAATTTCTGCCAGTGCTTCATTATACCGCTTTTGTTTGATAAGCATTTTAATTCCCGCAAGCGTATCAAATTTAGGTTGGTTAGACATCAAATCTTCTCTAACAAAATTACACCATTCCAATACTGCCCCGACAAGTTCACTTTCCCTACCACAGTTTAACACTTCGGCAAAATACTTGACTGCGAGTTTCGGGCGATTGAGTTTTACGAGATTTCTGCCTATGCAAAAATACGCATTTGCACGAGTTTCTATATTTTTTACCGAACGAAAAGCATATTCGCAACTCAACACATACTGCCCCATTTCAAAATAGACTTGGCTAATAAGCAAATTCGCCGCCTGTCTATCTATCCTAGTTTTTGCGTAATGCAAAGCATTGCGGCTAGCGTCCAACGCTCCCAAATAATCTTGCTCAATCATTTTTGCGTCAAAAAGCTGCAGGTAATAATCGAGTGTATGCTTTAATTGAATAATCTTGCCCATACAATAGCGTATGAGGGGAAAAGGTAATTAATGATATAAATCTAGCTAAAACAAAAAAGGCAACTTTGGTTCAAAATTTACCCAAAAGTTGTCTTTTTTGGCGTTTTTTGCGTTTTTTTCTGTATTTTTTGCTGTTTTTTATTACTTTTTGGCAGTACTATGCAACCTCTTTGTTACCATTTTCCATTAAATACAATTCGTTGTAGGCTTTGCAAGATTTCAATAATTGCTGGTGCTTTCCTTGTGCAACAACCTTGTGGTCGTCTAACACAATAATGTTATCGCAGTCAACAATAGTACTCAATCTGTGCGCTACAATTATAAATGTGCATTTTTGTTTCATTTGATTAATAACATTCTTGATACTTTCTTGGTTCTTGTTATCCAAAGCGCTGGTTGCCTCGTCTAGCATCAGCACCTTACAATCAGTCAAAAACGCTCTGGCGATAGCGAGTCTTTGGCGTTGTCCGCCGCTCAATGTGATACCGCCCTCCCCTACAAAAGTTTCCATTCCGTCTGGTTTATCCATGACAAAGTCATAAAACTGCGCTGATTTGAGAGCGTCTACTAATTCTTGCTCGATTGCATCAGGTTTGGCATACAGTAAATTTTGCCTAATAGTTGTATTAAAAATATACGGACTTTGCGGAACCATACCGATATTAGTACGCAAAGACTGTTCGGTCAATTCAGAATTTTTGACCCCATCGAGCAAGATTTCTCCGCTTTCGCAATCAATTAGTCTATTGATTAGGCTCAGAATAGTGCTTTTACCCTCGCCTGACCTACCGACAATTCCCAAAGTTTGGTGCGCAGGAACGGTAAAACTGACATCTTGAAGTGCGGGCTGATTGTCATAACTAAAGTTTACATTTCTAAATTCGATTTTGCCTGTAAAGTCCTTTAATTCGGTAGTCCCGAAACGCTCTTGTGGATATTGGGTTTCATCAAATGTTTTGCGCATACGCTTGGCCGAAATTCGAGCGTCTTGCAATAAGTTGGAAATGTCGCCCAACTGAATACTCATACTCAATGGCGTATTGAAATATCTCAACATAACCACAAAAGCACCAGCGACAATTTGACCAATGGATAACAAATAAATTCCTAAAAGGAGCATTCCGCCTATCATAAAGTTGACAATGCACAATCTGCTCCTCGCAAATGTGGTATTGTATGCTCTTTTGTTAAACTCTGAATTATACTCGTGTGTATTCCACTTGCTGAATGCAGAAAACATAGATTTTTTGAGATTTAGACTCTTGACATCGTCCGAACCGCGCACAAACTCACCTATTACGCTGGTTTGTCTTTCCACAACAAGTGAGCCACGCATTACTTGGACAGCCCTATGTTTCTGCTGTATCATTCTCAAAAACGAATCTATCACAAGCGTTGCAACCATCAAAAGCCCTACCCATATATTCACGATAAAAAAGTACGCTACTATACCTAAATTTGTAAGGAAATAGAATAGCTGATCCCAAATTGCATTGATACTTGTAGCGTATGATTTGGGGTCGTTTGTCGCTCTCTGTATTACCTCGCCTGTGGTGAGTTTGCGATATGTTGAACTGGTGGTGTTTATTAACCGACTAGATATATCATTCCGAATATCACGAGTTGCTTTTCCACAGAGATTCGCTAGCGAAACTACACTCAACAATCTAGCAATGTCGCCCAAGCAAAAAATTCCACATAACACCAGCACCCAAATAATGGCGTCTGTCCATTCCTCTGCGAGCACAAAATTTGAAACACGCTCCAAAACGGGGGCACTCATAAATCCTGTAATTGTCAAGAAGATGGACAGCGTTATGGCACAAAACAACAGCCCCTTGTACCTTGAAAAATAAGTCAAAAACGATTTATTTTTTGATATTTTTTTGCGATTTTTTTTAGATTTTTTGATATCGGTTTTATCGCTAGCAATGATTGAATTGCCTTGTCGTTTTTTCTTCAAAGCCTCAGTAACTTCGTCATAACTGACGCCGTATTTTTGTAGATATTTTTGTTTTTTTAATTCAATTTTTTGTGCTTTTTTTATTTGTTTTTCTGTAAATTCTTTTCCCTTTTGTTCTTGCATCTCACTCTCCTCAAAAACACAAAAACTGCCACTATGTCGCAAATTTTAGCAGGTAAGTCGCAGTTTTTGTATAGTATGATATGATTTTTATTTCTTTTGATAGATTATCCTGTGGCAGTTTTCGCACTCCACAATTCCGTCTTTGTTGAGTAAATCCAGTCTAGCATTCGCTAATGGAGTCGAGCAGATTGCACAACAGTTATTTGTGAGCGGTACCATAATCGGGAACTTGTGGTCCTCACGCAATTCCTGATACCTAGTCATAATGCGAGGGTTGACTTTTTTCTTCAACTCCTCCATTTCTGCCAAAATCTTTTGACGCTCGGCATTGTCCTTCGCCTCCAAAGCGTTGAACTTATTTAGACTTTCTTTGTACTTGTTTTTGCATTCCACGCCTTGATTTTTTGTCTTGTCAAAATTGGCAACCATTTGATTTATTTTGATAGACAAATTCTTGATATCTTTGCTCAAAGACAACAAATTGCCGATTTCGGACTTGATTTGAGCCTCTTTTTCACGAAGTTCATCAACAGACTTGCCACTCATATCCTCTTTTTTGAGGTTGTTGAGCTTTTCAGTCTTCTTTGCGTAAGCGTTTTTTAACTTCTCAAACTCGGCAATCAACTCACCCGCCGCACTTTCTAGTGAAACGAGCTTGTTTTGCGCTTGCTTGACTTGTTCTACGAGATTGTTTACCTCACGCTTTTCACGACTATTCTCCAACTCTTTGTTAAGTTTTACCAAAGCAGCATCTTTTTGTTGATACATTAGGATTTCTTTTAGCATTTTACACTTCCTTTTAAGTTCTCGCATTGCCGCAAAAACTGTGTTAATTCGTTAAATTTGGGGTCAGAAACATCAATTTTGGATAAAATTTGGGTAGTTTTACTGATTTTTTGGTCGAGCCACATACGGAACACTGGGTTAGAATACTCCGCCTCACTCGCTCCGAAAAGCAATTTTTCTTCGGATAAAACCTGCTGCCCAACTATCGCTTTGATTAGCAGATAAAATTTTTTGTCAAAAATCAGCCTGTCCACCACAATTTCATACCCAACCGAATTAAGCAACTTACGGACTTTGTAAAAATCACGCATTGGTTGCAAAACTAGCGTTGGGCGAGATGAATTTCGGTCAAAATAATTAGTTAAAATCTTGCAAATTTCGTTGCCGCCCATTCCCGCAATCAGCACTTGGTCAAAATTGCGGTCGGCTGGCAACCCATCGCATACCAAACACTCTGAACGAGTAATCAGTCCGTTCTCTCGGAGCAGTTTGGCTGTCTTTTGTAGACTTTGAGCGCTAATATCGGTCGCTACGAGGTGTTGCGTCAAGTTGTTTTGCAACAAATATAGCGACAAAATCCCATGGTCGCACCCGACATCTGCGGTGTTCTCTGACCGAGTTAGCAGTGCCGCCAATTCGCTCTGGCGATTAGTCATCTACAAAATCCTTTAATTTTTTGCTACGGCTAGGGTTACGCAACTTTTTGAGCGCTTTTGCCTCAATCTGACGGATACGCTCACGAGTTACATTAAATTCCTTGCCAACCTCCTCCAAAGTACGAGGATGCGCATCGTCTAGCCCGTAGCGCAAGCGGATAACTTTTTGCTCACGAGGAGTAAGGGTTTCGATTACTGCCAAAAGTTGCTCTTTTAGCATCATTTGGATAACATTTTCTGACGGTGATTTGGTGTTCTCGTCCTCAACAAAATCGTAGAACTCACTGTCGCCCTCCTCACCTGTCGGGGTTTCTAGGCTGGTAGGTTCTAGGGCGATTTTACGAATCTCGCCAACTTTCTCCTCGGACAAGCCCATAACCTCGGCAATCTCGCTCTCCGTAGGCTCTCTGCCTAATTTTTGCCACAACATACGGGTAACACGACCCAAACGGTTGATAGTTTCGACCATATGCACAGGGATACGGATTGTACGGGCTTGGTCAGCCATCGCACGACTGATTGCCTGTCTAATCCACCACGTACCGTAGGTGCTGAAGTGGAAGCCACGGCGGTAGTCGAAACGCTCAACCGCCTTGATTAGACCCATATTACCCTCTTGGATAAGGTCGCTAAATGACATACCAGTACGCCCCAAGAACCTCTTGGCAATGCTGACAACCAGACGCAAGTTCGACTCAATCAGCTTTTGCTTGGCGGTTTCATCGCCGTCCATCATACGCTTGCCCAACTCGATTTCTTGCTCGGGGGTCAAGAGGTCGACTTTACCAATGTCCTTAAAGTACATTTTGACAGGGTCGTTGATATTTGCTTGGTTCATCATATGCTCGACATCGATTTCGTCCGAGTCATCACGAGTTACCTCTACGCCCTCTTCGGCGAGGTATTTCATCGCAATTTCGATTTCCTCGGCATTTGCCTCGACTTTCATTAGGCGATTATATACATCGTCCTCCGAAATTGAGCCTTTTTTGCTGGCGATAATTGCCAACTTGTCGCACTCTTTCTTGATTTCATCTCTTAATTCTGTATTCATTCTTCCTCCATCACCTACGAGAATTTTTGTTCATAAGGTTGATATTTGTTACATATTTTTGGCTCAAAGCCTCGGTTTGTGCTTTGAGTTTGTTTAATTCTTTGGTATATTCGATGACTTTGCGCAGTGCATCGTTACGAATCTCAATATCCGTAGTCTGCGAACAGATAGCCTGCTGTTTTTCGCTCTCCAACTTGATTTTGCGGTGCTTGTTTTTGAGCAGATACGATTCGAAAGTAATTTCTGGCAGCGGGTCTGGCAAAAATTCGTAATTCACCGCCTCTTTGAGTAGCGGCGTTGACTGGTCGACATCTATATAACTATATAGTCCGCTAATGCTCGGACGGTTACCAGCGGCGATAGTGTCGAGTATGTACCCAAAAGCCTCATTTAGCCCGCTATCAGTAAAATATAATTCGGGCAAAGTCGCATCAAATTGTTGACAATAATTTTTATTATACAACAAACTAGCGATAATGTAAAGGTCTGCGAGGTCAAAACCGTCTTTTTTTACCTCTTTCGGCTTCTCGGAGGTGTCGCCAGCCTGCTCATCAGGCACAGTTTCACGCTCTCGCTCCCAAAATGGGAGTTCGCTATCGGGGAGTTTGTTCAAATCTTCACGCAAAATATCTAGCGGCGTACCCGAGTATTTTTTGATTAATTCAAGGTAAATATCTTGCTCGCTTTTATTCTCCAAAGCCTTGATTACGACCAGCGCTTCGTGTACAAACTTGGTTTTTTGCATACGGTTTGTTAGGTCAAAATTGTCCGCAACGGTCTTGATTTTGTACTCAATTCCGTCAATAGCACTATCCACGATTTCACGCATTCGTTCAGCGCCATACGCTTTGAGGAATTCGTCTGGGTCTTTCCCCTCAGGGATTGAGCCGACCTTGACATTTAGTCCGCCATTACGCAAGACATCAATACTCCGTAGAGTCGCCTTTTGCCCTGCCCCATCGCCGTCAAGTAGCAGAACTATATCATCGGTAAATTGCCTCAACTTGCGGGCGTGTATAGGTGTAATCGCAGTACCGAGGCACGCAACCGTATTGTTGAAGCCGAATTGGTGCATACTGATGACATCAATTTGCCCCTCAACGATTATAATATTAGGCAAACCGCCGAAATCTCGGTTGTTTTTGCGTGCTTCGTCCCGCTCCTTTTTGATGAGGTTGATTGCGAAAATCACCTCAGATTTATTGAATATGTATGACGCACTGGTGTTCTTGTACTTTGCGCCCTCTTTGTTTTCTAGCATACGGGCGGAAAAGCCGATTACATTGCCGTCCTTGTCGATAATCGGGAATGTAAGCCTTCTTGCAAAAGAATCATAGGTCGAGCCCTTCTCGCTCACACTCTCCAAGCCTGCCTTTTTGAGGATTTCGTCCGAAAAGCCTTTGTTACGCAGGTGGTTGAGTAGCCCATTAAAGTCTAGACTACACCCTAACCCGAATTTACGCACAAATTCGGGGCTGATTTGCCGTTTTTGGATATATTTGACCGCTAATTGTGCTTGCGGGTGGCTGGTGTAGAGATTCTTGTGATAATATAACCCAGCCTCTCGGAGAGCAGCGAGAATGGTATCCCGCTCCTTTTTCTTCTTGGCGATTTGGTCTTGGTCCACATCTTTGAGTTCGGGCATCGGCATATTGGCGATGTTTGCCAAACGCTCTACAGCCTCTACAAAGCCGACATTTTCGTACTTGCTGATAAATTTGATGACATCACCACTCTCTTTGCAGCCGAAACAGTGGTAACTTTGACTATCGGGATAAACAAAAAATGATGGGGTCTTTTCGTGGTGAAATGGGCAGCAGCCCGACATTTCTCTGCCGTTTTTCTTCAACGGAACATAACGCCCGATAATGTCTACCACATCGCAGCGTGATTTGAGTTCGTTGAGCCAGTCTGGACTAAAAAGTTTCGCCATTGCTCCTCCTTGTAAAGTGAAAAATAGAAAACACAACCAAATTTAGGGTTGTCCCTCGCTAAAAATGAATAAAAGCAGTATGCTTCGCAACATACTAAATCATACCTCTAATGTATAAGTACGCAATCGACTCGCTAAATTCCTCCTTTTATTTCAAAAATTTTTTGGAAAATTTGGAAAATGCTAGGTTTTTGTAGGTAAAATCCCACAAAAAATAAAAAAAGCACTGTCTAGTGCTTTTTCTTTATATCACTCTACTCACTATTATCCACAACGAAATAGGTATTCGGGTCAGTGCCGACAGGGGCAAATACCGCAGTTATGATTGAGCCGTCAACATCCTTTTTCTTGAACTTGACGGACTGGTCAAAACTCAACTTATTGCCTGCACT
>DHMD01000052.1:13483-13617 GCA_002405615.1 Christensenella sp. UBA4651
GCACTATCCATCCAGTACATAAAGGCATACCCGTCTAGTACCATATCGGCGGAAACAATTATGATATCTTCATCGCCAAGGTTCTCTATATCCGCCCCGACAATAGTCGCCGTCCCGCCATAGGTCGAGGTAAT
>DHMD01000006.1 GCA_002405615.1 Christensenella sp. UBA4651
AAATAAAATAAAATAATTATACAAATACAATTTTGTACTCATAAACTGTAAAACGACTCAAAAAAGCAGCAATTAGTTATAAAAATATCAAAAGCATATACTCACAAAAATTTTGCCGAAAGAATATAAAAAATATATGAATAAATTATCAATATCAAAAAAAGCTGCTCTACAAAAAATACATTTTGTGGGAATCGGCGGGGTGAGTATGAGTGCCTTGGCTCGTTTGGCGAAAAATAAAGGCTATATCGTAACAGGTACTGATGATAACGACTCGCAAACTTTGCGTGATTTGAATAAATGCGGAATAAAAACTGCGGTATCATCTTGTCCAGAGTTTGTAAAATCTGCTGATTTGATAGTATACACAGTTGCCGCCAAATTACACCCAGACCTAACTTTGGCAAAATCTCTCTCAAAATTAGTTTTGGAGCGGGCAGAATTTCTAGGTAAAATTGCTACACATTATAAACACACAATTGCGATAAGCGGTACTCACGGCAAGACCACGACCACGGCAATGCTGGGGCATATTTTTGAAACAGCAAAGCTCAATCCAACAGTCCACATTGGTGGGGTAAGCCAGAATTGGAACAGCAACTTGCGACTTGGCTCGAACGAGTACTTAATTACGGAAGCGTGTGAGTTTAACCGAAGTTTCCTCAAACTTTGTCCTGAATGCTCCTGCATAACAAATATTGAGTGCGACCATATGGATACATATCGAGATTATGATGATATAAAGTCAGCGTTTTGTAAATTTGCAAGCAAAACTAAAAAGCATATAGTTTATTGTGGCGATAGCGTGCAATTACCAATCAAGAGGTCAAAAAATTTCTTGTCCTACGGCTTTAATTCAAAAAACCGATTTGTTGCCAAGAACTTGCGTTCAGACAAAAAAGGTGCTTTTAGTTTCGATTGTTACCTTGATAACAAATTCTATTTGCGTGCAAAACTCGCTATTTCTGGCAAGCATAATGTGCTAAATGCTCTCGCTTGTATTGCGATTTGCTATGCCTACCGCATTCCTTATATATATATTATAGAGGGAATTCAAACTTTTGTCGGCGTAGAAAGGCGTCAGACTATGCTGGGCGAAATTGAGGGTGTAATCCATTACGCAGATTATGCTCATCACCCAACCGAAATTGCAGCTCTAATTGATACAATCAACCTAATTCCGCACAGGGGCAAAGTCGTTACCATTTTTCAGCCACACACATATACACGCACCTTGGGGCTAATGAGCGAATTCGTCAAAGTCCTAGGCAAGTGCGACAATTTGATATTGCTCCCGACATACAGTGCGAGAGAGCAGCCAATCGCAGGCGGGGACAGTACTGACTTGTTTTTTGCGCTACCGCCGAACGCGGACAGGATTTATTGCTCCAACTATCCGAGCCTAAAACTCAATCTCGACACTGTCCTAAATTCGGGCGATATATGCCTATGGGTTGGGGCGGGAGATATTTACCAAATCGCTCAGTACTACATTAGAGAGACATCTAATAAACTCGTCCCAAATTGCGGTAAATAAAATTTTGCAACAAATTTGCGTAAAACTATTGCTTTTTTCTGAAATTTGATATATAATCATCCCTACTAAATATTTTATACGAGGTAATGATTATGAAAAGTGAAATACACCCAAACTACCACGAAGTTAAAGTAGAGTGTGCTTGTGGCGAGAGTTTTACTACTCATTCAACATACAAGGCTGACGTTATGAAAGTCGACATTTGCAACAAGTGCCACCCTTTCTTCACTGGCAATCAAAAGATTGTTGACGCCGCTGGTCGTGTTGAGAAATTTAACAAGAAACACAACATTGCTGGTTAGTTTGCAATAGGTGCTTTTCCCGAAAAGCATCTATTTTTAGTTTTTATGAGGTAAGAATGAAAATATTGGAATACTATTTCCAGATGACCCCGGGGCTAAAAAGCAAGGCACAAGCCAGAGATTTGGGCTGGTTGTTTAGATACACGCTCAATGGCATCGATATAAACGAATGGCAATACCGTGATATTTCGGAGAAAGATGCGGCGGTTCTCGCTGAGGGTGTGAATAGATTGGCTAACGATGAGCCTCTGGCATATATTCTAGGGGCGGCGGATTTTTATTGGTGCAAAATTAATGTTAGTCCAGATGTGTTGATTCCTAGACCAGAAACCGAAAATCTATGCGATATTATAGCAACGCAGACAAAGGAAACTAATTGTAGAATGCTAGACCTCTGCACGGGGAGTGGCTGCATAGCAATCGCCCTAAAAAAGGCAAAGCCAACTTGGACTGTTGATGCTGTAGATATTAGCCCAAAGGCTGTGGAGCTAGCCAAGCAAAACGCTAGCCAAAATGCTGTCGATGTAAACATTTTTGAGAGTGATATGTGGCAAAATATTTCGGCAAAATACGATATTATCGTCAGCAATCCTCCGTACATAGATAGCCTCGGTATGGCAAATTTGCCTGATAGTGTGCGAAACTACGAGCCGCATTTGGCACTTTTTGGCGGGGATGATGGACTGGATTATTATAGAAACATTGCCGCGAATGCACCCCAATTTTTGAATGCGAACGGCAGCCTATATTTGGAGGTCGGGGACAATCAGGCGGGTGCTGTTGCGGAACTTTTGCGAGAGAATTTTATCAACATTGATATTCAAAAAGATTTATTTGGAATGGAACGCTACGTTCTAGCGAGGAGAAAATAATGATTGAAAAACTGAAACCTTTTGTTGACAAATACAACGAGTTGAGCGAATTGATGTGTTCGCCCAAACTGTTGGAGGATATGAATGAGTACCGCAAGGTGGCTAAACAACACGCTAGCTTGGCGGAATTTGTCGAGGTATATGATAGGTACAGTGCGGTATTAGAGCAGATAAAAAATGCGGACGAGATTTTGGCGGAAACCCAAGACCCCGAGTTAGTCGAAATGGCTGAGACCGAAAAGGCTGAGGCTGAGAGTAAAATTGAGGGCTTGGATAACGAAGTGCAGATTTTGCTATTGCCAAAAGACGCAAATGATGAGAGCAATGTTTACATCGAGGTGCGTCCCGCCGCTGGTGGTGATGAGGCATCGCTTTTTGGTGCTGAATTATTCGCAATGTACAAGAAGTATGCGGAGAAAAAAGGCTGGACTACCGAGGTTATCGAATATAACGAAACCGAGGTCGGCGGGCTAAAAGAGGGCGTTATGCGTGTGGAGGGTGTCGGTGTATACCGTGCTCTAAAATGGGAAAGCGGCGTACACCGTGTGCAGCGTGTCCCTGAAACCGAATCCCAAGGCAGAGTACATACCAGTACGGTAACAGTTGCAATTTTGCCCGAAGTTGAGGAGGTTAATTTTGAAATTGACGACAAAGATTTGAGGATTGATACCTATCGTGCGGGCGGACACGGCGGACAAGGTGTAAATACAACTGACTCTGCTATCCGTATCACACACTTGCCAACAGGCTTGGTTGTCGCTTGCCAAGACGAGCGCAGTCAGATAAAGAACAAAGAGCGTGCTATGAGCGTCTTGCGTGCTAAATTGCAGGACTTGTATACCCAAAAGGCTATCGCAGAAAATGCTCAACAGCGAAAAACACAGGTCGGTACGGGCGACCGCAGCGAGAGAATCAGAACGTACAACTTCCCGCAAGGTCGTGTAACTGACCACAGAATCGGCTTGAGCTTACACAATATTACCGAGTTTATGCAAGGTGATATTGACGAAATGCTCACTGCTCTGCACAATGAGGAAATTCGCCTAAAACTAGAAAATCTGTAAAATCTAATAGGTTCATAAAGTGAATTTTTGTCATTGCAACAAAAAGCACACATTGGAAATGCTAAAAAATAATTTTTCCAGCCCAGTAAAAAGAAAAACTCACCTAGCAACTAAACTAGGTGAGTTTCTTTTTCATCTACTCATATTTTTTACAGTTTTGTAACTTGTTCACGAGGTGGGAGGTGGTCAAATACCTCTTTTATGATGTCGGCAGCTTCGTCCATTAGCGCCTCGGTGTGAGTTGCGGTGTAACTGGTACGAATGATTGCGTCCCCAGGGGCAACAGCAGGACTAACGACAGGGTTCACATACACACCTTTGTCAAACAGGGTCTTGCACGCAAGGAATGTGCGGTAGTCGTCATATGTTTCGATTGGGATAATAGGCGCAACGCTATCCCTGATAGGAATGTTGCGGTCTTTGAGTGCCTTACGCATATAATCGGCGATGTGTTGCAAGTTCTTGACCCTTTCAGGCTCACGCTTGATAATTCTCAACGCAGCCAAAGCACTTGCAGCATTTGCAGGAGTAGGACTAGCGGCAAAAATGAATGGGCGAGAACTGTGGCGAACAAAGTCCACAACCTCAGCCTTACCAGCCATATAACCGCCAAGGCTCGCCAAACTCTTGCTAAATGTACCCATAATAATGTCTACATCGTCCTCCAAGCCAAAGTGCTCCGCCGTTCCACGACCGTGCTCGCCGAATACACCCAAACCGTGTGCGTCATCAATCATAATTCTAGCGCCGTATTTCTTTGCTAGTGCTACGATTTCAGGTAATTTACATAGGTCGCCACCCATACTAAATACGCCGTCTGTAACGATGAGGATACCCTTATCACTAGGTATAGTCTGCAATTGCCTCTCTAGGTCAGCCATATCGCTGTGCTCGTAACGGAGCATTTTGGCATAACTCAACCTACAACCGTCATAAATACTAGCGTGGTTTTCTTTGTCGCAGAGAATGACATCGTTTCTACCAGCGATAGCCGAAATGATGCCCAAGTTACTCATAAAGCCTGTCGTAAATGTCATACAGTCCTCTTTGTGTAGGAACTCTGCCAACTCTTTTTCAAGCGTTAGGTGCAGGTCCAGCGTTCCGTTTAAGAAGCGTGAGCCAGAGCAACCAGAACCGTACTTTTTGTACGCCTCAATACCAGCCTCCACAACCTCTGGGTGGTTAGTCAATCCCATATAGTTGTTAGAGCCAATCATAATTACTCTATGACCTTCCATATTTACCACAATGTCTTGACCACTCTCGAGGTAGTGAAAGTAAGGGTAAACGCCCGCTTCCTTAATCTTCTTGACAGTGTCAAAATTGTAGCACTTTTCAAATAAATCCATAAAATATTTCTCCATTTAGTAATTTGTACATTTCTCATTATAACAAAAGTTTTGGTTTTTGACTAGCAAATTGAGCAAAAATCATTCACAAAATTTTATTATATCGCTTGATAAAATTCTCCAAAAAGTGTATTATATTGTACGAGAGGTAGAACGAATGATAGTCTTAAAAAATGTTGTGCTAGCATATAGCAAGGATTATAACGCCCTTGTGAATGTCAATTTGACCGTACCCGAGGGCGAGCGTGTGGCGATTGTAGGTAGTGAGGGAGCGGGCAAAACCGCCCTTTTGCGCACTATTGCTGGCCTAGAAATTCTCAAAAGCGGTGAAGTCTATATCCACGACATTCCGAGCAAAAAGGTGGACTTCGCTAACAATGTCAATCTAGGTTACATTACAGAAGCGCCCGTGTTTTTTGAGCGCAAGACCGTTTTTGGTAACCTCGCTTGGGTACTCAAAAACCGTAAAGTGCCAAAAAGAGAGTGGGAAACCCGTGTCCGTGCTGTGCTAGACGAGTTTGAGTTGAGTTATTTGGCTGACTTGAAAGTGTGTACTTTGTCCAAATTGGAGCGTAGACAGGTGCAAATCGCAAGGCTCGCATTGCGTCCTATCGACATTTTGCTGTGCGATGATATTTTTGGCGACCCTGACCCAGAGGTGGTGAAACAAACCAAAAAGTGCCTCCAAATTTTAATTGACAAAGAGCCAAAAAACAAGACCATTATTTTTTCAGCGGAAAATGAGCAATCAATCGGCGACTTCGCCAACAAAATTTACCACCTAAATGGCGGTTGTATCGAGGAGCAGCAAAATGGGAAGTAATTCTCAAAAAATGAGTATCTTGGATAATATCCTTATTAATATAGAGCCGGATAACTTGGCTGCGGTAAACGAACTGTACAAGCAGCCCGATGTCCAAAAGTTTTTTGCCGACCCAGAACTTATCTTGACCGTCCAAACGCTTTTTGATAATAATCTGAATTTGCTCAAAACTAGCGAGGCCCTCATCATTCACCGCAACACCTTATTGTACCGCATAAACAAAATCAACAACTTGTTGAAATTGGATATTCGTAAATTTGATGACGCCGTTACCGCTCAAATTTTGCTCTCGCTCAAGCGTACCGAAATCAAACGCAAACGCCACGCCAACAAAATCGCTCAACTCGAAAGTCTGAAATAAATTTTAAGCCCGTCATCGGGCTTTTTTGTTTTCTGCTCGGTTGGGGGTGGGGGCTACTGCGTGTCGGCGTTTCGCCGACACAATGCCTATCGGCATCGTACACTGCCGTGTACGCAGTAGCCCTTTTTGCTTCATTGCCAATTATTCACATAACATTCAAAATAGTGAAATTTTTCCAAAACAAAAAATTTTGAAAAAATTTTGAAAAATTATGTCAAATCGTTTGACTAATTTTGTCAAAATTAGGTATACTAAACACATAAGTGGGGTTAGTGAATCGGGCAAACACACCAAAACTTGTAAAAAACAGATAAAAAGCACAGCAGAAAATATAGTGCAAAATAAGTTCAAAAATAGGGAGGAAAAGTTATGAACAAGGG
>DHMD01000004.1:0-581 GCA_002405615.1 Christensenella sp. UBA4651
TTATAGATAGAGTCATTATCCACGCCGTCATTGAGGATTTTGATTTGAGCCATAAGCTCCTCATATTTAGGCAAGTCGTCCAAACTCTGCAATTCAAACCTTTTGAGAAACTCGTCCGTAGTACCGAAAAGCAGAGGCTTGCCCACGACATCTTTACGCCCGACAACCTCAATTAGGTTGTGAGTGAGCAGCAACTGAATAGCATAGTCGCAACCGACCCCACGAATATTTTCGACTTCTAGTCGAGTGATTGGCTGCTGATAGGCTATTATTGCGACAGTTTCGAGTGCTGTTTTGGTCAACGCACGCTCTTTGATAGGGTTTAGTACAAAGCTGATTGGGTCTGCAAGTGCGGGGTTTGTGCAAAATTGAATTTTGTCCTTATAACTAATGATTTGGATACCGCTATCTTCGTCATACTTTTTTTGCAAAACATAGACGGCAGCTTTCACTTCGTCCACAGTAACATTCAATTTTTCGGCGATGTCAGCGATATTTACGCCAGCGCCAGCGACAAACATAATTCCCTCAATTATACTCGGTAAGTTCATCTGCATGAGTTTTTTCTCCTTCTTTTTTCT
>DHMD01000004.1:632-3114 GCA_002405615.1 Christensenella sp. UBA4651
TTTTTCTCTATGTCGATTTCGCCAAAAAGGTCAGATTGCAGGACTTTTGCGTATTGGATTTTCAGTAATTCGAGCAGCGCTAGGAATGTGTTGATAATCTCGCTTTTTGTAAAGTCCGCACCAAACAGCTCATCAAAACGCACTTTTTTGTTCTCGTTTAGTTTGTTTTGGATATTGTCAAAGCACTCACGCACAGTGAATCTATCCTTTTGCACTTTTCGCTCCACGATTGGGGCGTTTTTCTGCTCGACCTTTACCAAAAGTTTGCTAAATGCGTCTACCAAATTCTGCATATTCATATTTTTCAGCACGATGCGGTAGTCATTTGCTGATTTTTCTGGTTCTTTGTAAAAGCGGTCGTTATTCTCACGAGTACCCAAAGTTTCGCTCGTTTCCTTGAAAAGTCGGTACATTTCCATACGGCGCTTGTACAACTCCTCCATATCAATCTCGTCAGTTGCATCCTCGGTCTCGGGTTTCGGCAGCAGCGAGTTTGATTTGACTTCTAGCAGTTTTGACGCCTCTCGGATAAACCAACTCATACTTTCCATATCTAGGTCTTTTAGGTTATGAATGTAGTCAAGATATTGGCTGGTAATGTCCGCAATTTTTACGTCCTTTATATCTAGCTTCGTTGATTTTACCAGCCTCCACAAGACATCGAGAGGCCCTTCGTGGTTTTCAAAGTAAAAAACCATTTCACTGACTTCACTGACATCGTCTTGGGTAATGCCATTCAAATCCAGATTTTCCGCAACTTCGTTAAATTCGCCAAGGTCGAGCCCGTCTTTTTCTTTTTCAGTATTTATCTCCATTTTTTATCCACCCGTAATCAAAATATCATCGAGAATAGCCCAGCCAAGCCCTCAAACACGTAGTCAGAAATCCAGTTTGTTAGCACTGGGAACATTGCGAGCACCATTACAACGCCCAATAGGATTAGGCTGCCATAGCGGTGCATAAAGTTCACATAACGGTTGTCGTAGCGGCAGAAAGTTTCCACGAAACTAAATCCGTCCAGAGGGTAAATCGGCAATAGGTTAAATATTCCGATAAACAAGTTGATTATAGCGGTGTAGTAACAAATCAGAATCAAAAATTTCAAAATCAAAACTGTTGAATCAAAGAAAATATTACAAACAACGAACAAAAATGTAAATACTACGAATATCGCAAGGTTAGTTAAGATTCCGACAAGCGAGCAGAATATTTGCCCTTTTTTGATGTCCCTAAAATTGTTTGGATTAATTGGCATTCCTTTAGACCAACCAAAACCTACCACCAATATACACAGAAATCCTATCAAGTCAAAATGCTTTGCAGGATTGAGGCTAAGTTGCCCAGAAATTTTAGGCGTATTGTCCCCCATTTTTACTGCGGTGTAGCCACGCACAACCTCACGCATAATCAAAGCGATTAAGATAGCGATGACCCACGCCCCCAGGGTAACCAAAATTTCAGGCACACTCAAGCCAGAATTAAAAAAGTCTATAATTCCCAAAATCGTTCTCCATTATTTAGTTTATAGGTATATTATATAGCAAAAATGCGATTTCGGCAAATGTTTTTACAGATTTTTATTCTGTGGATAAAAATCTGTAAGATGTATAAAAATTCGGTAAATAAATTTTTTATGTTGCGATTTTTGTAGAACAAATTATTCAAAATAATGTATAAATACAAAACCTCACAAGAAGTTTGCTTTTTATCCAATAATAATCAATCAACAGTATCAATAAGCAAAAAAAACACAAAAATCTCATATTTTATGATTTTTTGTGCTTTTTAACAACATTATTGTTATTTCATCAGTTTTTGTTGTTTATTTAGCAATATCAGGCTTTTAGGAATTAAACATAATTTCTGCATAAATTGGGAAATGGTCGCTAGGATATCTGCCATCAACTTTGTCTTGTACTATTTTATATTTATTCACAGTAAAAGCATTTGGCGTTTGGAAAATCCAGTCGATTTTTCGAGTAAATTTTACGAGACTGTAATCGAATAAATTTACAGTTCCAGCATATTCTTCATCACAGCCCTCACCCAAATCCGACATAACAGTTTTTGCTTCTTTTATCGTTTTCGTCTCGATTCTACTATTCATATCCCCCATAAGCAAAGTTGGGAGATTGTAGTCTTGAATCTTTGATAATATAACCTTCATCTGATTTATAGTGATACTGTCGCCACCATTATCCAAATGCGTATTTGCTACCAAAAATTCCATATTTGTCCTTTTGTCTTTCAATACGGCAAAAGTGCAAATTCTGTGATATTTTGACCCCCAACTTATGCTCACAGTTTGAGGCGTTTCACTTAACCAAAAAGTTTCTGTTTTTACTAGCTCAAACAAGTCCTCACGATAAAAAATCGGCGTACTTTCTGCCAAAGGCGTATTTTCACGATAAACCAACACAGATTTATAGCCAATCAAAAAACGATTCATATAGTAGGCCTGCGAACGTTTTACTTCTTGCAT
>DHMD01000031.1 GCA_002405615.1 Christensenella sp. UBA4651
CTAAATAAGCGCCCCCCCCCCGAGTTTTAGAACTCTTGTTCATAACTACTTCCTCCTTGCTTTTTAGTTTATTTCGCACTATGCTTTGTGCCATGTTTTTTGTCTGTTTTTTACAAGTTTGGGTGTATTTGCCCGATTCACTAACCCCACTTATGTGTTTAGTATACCCTTTTTCGACAAAACTAGTCAAACGATTTGACATAATTTTTCAAAATTTTTTCAAAATTTTTTGATTTTTGGTCTTTCCTAACATTTTTAGTCAAACAAATTTCCGCACTTTTATAAAATTTCATCAAAAAAATTTTACACTTTTGGATAAGTTATAACAACAATTTATATTTTGAGAGCGATTACTCTTCTAATTTTTGAAATTTGGGGCTAGATTGTAGCCTAATTAAAACCGAAAAATCGACAAAAATGTAATTTATTAAAAAAATTGTGTGATTTTATTTGAAAAAAAACTAATAAAAATATATAATATGTATAAACTATCTTTATGCACAACATATGTAGTTTGAAAAAAATATGAGAGGTAAGTTATGATTTCTCTAATTGTTACCACAGACGGGGACACAAATTACAATCTTGAAGAACGAGATGCTGAATTTGGCAAAGTTATGGAACAGTTTGCAGAACCTTATGAAATCATCTATACCATTTGCTCGGATTACGGTTTCAAGGACGAATTGAGCCGCATAGTTTGCCAGCAAAAAAACAGGCATTTGGTAATTTCTGCCCCATCGACAAACATCAACACGCAGATATACTCTGCTATGGATGTTTCGGACAACGGGGACGTTCTGCTCTGCACCATTGACACGAACCCGCAAGTAATGTTAGACATACTCAACAAACATTTTGACGGCGCAGATTTGGTATTTGTCCGCCACAAAGAAAACTGGTTCAAATCAATCTTTACGACATTAGGCAAGATGACCTATCAACTGGGACTCAAAATTTTGGGACATGGTCAAGATATGTGCTGCGATGCACGAGTAATTTATCTAAATTCTCGCTCAATCAACACAATCATTATGAACCCAACATTGAGTAAGGCGCTTAGGTTAGTCAGTGCCGACCCAGAGAAAACTCTGCGAGTTGTTTCGGAAAAGAAAGTTTATGACAATCCAACATACGAACAGCAACAAATCAACAAATCAATCTTTACACTAGGAATTGTAACTTTTGTATATATCTTGGCTTTGCTCGGAATGGCGCTCGTCTACCCACTCTGCAACGGTGGTATGTACTCGGGCTGGGTACTCGTGGTATTGGTGCTGTGGGTACTGGCGGGAATTTTGGCAAGTGTTCTGAGCAGTCGTGTAATTTACAGAGCAAGGCTCGGGTATCCCGTTGCGGTCGATTTACAAAATGAACCCGTACTCAACATTGAGGACTACATTAGTTACAACTACGAATTGGCGAAGCAATTCTACAAAGATGACGCAAGCGAAGTATCTTCTACCGTAGATATGTTGAAGCAAAAGGCTGATGACGCAGCAAAAAGCGACAAAAACAGTCGAGCAAAACAAGAAAAATCGGCTAAAACAAAAGAAACAACTGCAAAAAGTAGCAAAAAGGCTACTGCAGAAAAGCAAGATAGTGAACCAGAAAAAGCGGAGAAGCCAAAAAAGAGCAAGGTTTCAGGCAAAAGCAAGTCAAAAATCAAAAATAAATAAGGTGTAATTATGAAAACAATTAGAATAGGAATTAATGGTTTCGGTCGAATTGGGCGTTTGGTCGCTCGTATTGCTATGCAGACTCGTGATGTCGATTTGGTAGCAATCAACGACCCTTTTATGGATGATGAATACGCTAGTTATATGTTTAACTTTGACACCACGCACGGCGAATATGACGGAGTGGTTACTCACAAGGACGGCAACCTAGTCGTTGACAAGCACAAGATTGCTTTTTACAGCGAAAAAGAGCCGCAAAACATACCTTGGGGAAAACTCAACATTGATGTTGTGGTGGAATGTAGTGGTAAATTTACCACTTACGAACTCGCAGAGCAGCACCTCAAAGCGGGTGCAAAGAGGGTTGTAATTTCTGCCCCAGCAAAGAGCGACAATATCCCTACAATTGTAATGGGTGTAAATGACGACACTCTTACCAAGGATATGAAAATCATTTCTAATGCTAGTTGTACTACAAACTGCCTCGCCCCTATCGTAAAAGTTTTGAACGATAGTTTCGGCGTGGAAGAAGGTTTGATGAGCACCATTCACGCAATGACTGCAACTCAACTAACAGTTGACGGCACATCAAAGAAAGATTGGCGTGGCGGGCGTGCAGCTGGGTTCAATATTATTCCTAGTAGCACAGGTGCTGCAAAACTCATTGGTGTAGTTATTCCCGAACTCAAAGGAAAACTCACAGGAATGTCTTTCCGCGTGCCTACCATCAATGTTTCTTGCGTAGACCTTACGGTAAAACTCAAAAAACCTACGACTTATGAGCAAATTTGTAAGGCGATGAAGCGAGCAAGCGAACACGAACTAGACGGAATTTTGGGCTATGATGACCGTGCTGTCGTTTCGAGCGACTTTAACGGAGACTACCACAGTAGTATATTTGATGCGACTGCGGGAATAATGCTAAATGACCAATTCGTCAAGGTTGTGGCGTGGTATGACAACGAGTGGGGCTACTCAAATCGTGTAATCGACCTAATAAAATTGATAAAAACTTTGGACTAAGGAGAAAAAACTATTGCGTTGTCCTAAATGTGGTGCTAGAATACCTAGGGAAAGTCCTATTTGCTTTAAGTGCGGCACTCGCCTCACGCAAGTTAGAGAGGCTTCATTCCTAGCGGTAAAAGAGGCAAAACGAACATATCAACCTGAAAAAATCGTGTATAGTACGGTTTTCCCGAAAGATTTGAGTTACAAAAATACGCTACTTATGTGCATATTCTTGGGATATTTCGGCGGGCATTACTTCTACACGCAGAGGTATCCGAGTGCGTTCTTTTATCTTATTTGCAGCATTTACTTTCTCACATGTATGATTGTACCCGGGGCAATTTGCGGGTTTAGCGTGGAATTTCCAATCGCTATTCAATCGGTTTACACGACCCCCCTACTCAATGCGATTTTTGTAATGTCGTGTGTGTGTGGAGCAATAATTTTGGCTCTTTGGGTCAAGGATATTTTCGCATTGATATTCAAGAGATTCAAAGTACCAGTAGTATTAAAGGAAAAATAATCTATGAAAACTGTCGTTGTAGGTATGAGCGGTGGCGTGGATAGTAGCGTTACCGCTTTACTTTTGAAAAATCAGGGCTATTCTGTTATTGGCCTATTTATGAAAAACTGGGAGGAAAAGGACGCTCTCGGGCGTTGCACCAGCACAAAAGATTATGATGACGCACGCAAGGTGTGCGACAAAATCGGTATCCCCTACTATTCTGTGAATTTTAGCAAGGAATATTATGAGAGGGTTTTTGAGTATTTCCTCAAAAGTTATCGTGAGGGGCGCACACCAAACCCTGATGTATTGTGCAATCGTGAAATCAAGTTTGGCCCATTTTTGCAACGGGCGCAAATGCTGGGGGCAGATTTTATTGCGACTGGGCATTACGCCAAAAAGGTTACGGAAAACGGGCTGCATTATCTCAAAAAGGCGTTCGACAAAAATAAGGACCAGTCATATTTCCTCAATCAACTCAATCAAGAGCAGTTGAGTTGGGTTTTGTTCCCTTTGTCGGATATAACCAAACCCGAAGTGCGCAAAATTGCGGCGGAGAATGACTTGATTACCGCAGAAAAGAAAGATAGCACGGGAATCTGCTTTATCGGAGAGCGGAATTTTAGAGAATTCCTATCAAAGTACCTCCCTGCTCAACCAGGCGAAATCAAGACAATGAGTGGCAAGACTTTGGGTATGCATCAGGGGCTAATGTACTATACAATTGGGCAACACAAGGGCTTGGGAATCGGCGGTCAAAGCGGCGAGGAGCAAGGGGCGTGGTTCGTTGCGAAGAAAGATTTGACGACCAACACTCTTTATGTCGACCAGGGGCGTGATGACGCTCTATATTCCGCTGGGCTAATTACCGCTGGTTTTAACTGGATACCTAAACAGCCCGAGCCAAAAACTTTTGAATGTTTCGCAAAGTTTAGGTATAGACAGGCTGACCAAGCAGTTACTGCGACTATCGAGGGCGATAATGTTAGACTAATTTTTGCCGAACCTCAAAAAGCTATTACGCAAGGTCAATTTGCAGTGCTTTATGATGCGGAGGAAAACTGCCTCGGCGGTGGCGAAATCAATGAGATTTTGAGATAAAAAAATCAAAAAGCACAAAGAGAGAGAATTTACTATATCTATTATATTATATAAGATATAGAGAAAACACCCTGTCGGGTGTTTTTGTTTAGGCAAATTGTTCAATCATTTTAGATTAACCACAAAAGGATACTTTAACTTCATTACGACACCTATTTCTTTCTTACCTGATTGGCCAGAATTTTGTCTAGTCCTTTTGCCATATGCATTTTGAAATTGTTTGCATTTAAATCTAGCTACGTATGATTTTGTGGAATTATCTGCTAATGTTGTATCATAACAAGAAAAATCAAACATTTCTGGCCTATCTAAAATTATATATTCATCCACAACATATGCTTGATAATTAGCACCTTTCGTAAAAGTAGTTGTTATCCCCATAGGAATTTGCTTTTCTCCTTCAGGTCCACACATCTTTTGAGCTCTATATGGTTTATCATTATAACGCACAGGGTCTCTTGCGTCATATTTAACCCTACACAATACTATAACCTCATCATCTTTCTCTAATTTCCAAACTTGCTCTACAGATTTTGCATCTATTTTTGCCGACCATAATCCATAACCGCAGTCATTAACTTCTCTTTGCTTCCTGCTAATAATTTGTCTTGGACTCTCACCAGCATGATTACCTATTACACTATAAAAGATATTATCACACCTAAATTTTTGTGAAATCATATTTTTCTCCTTTAATTTTATATGCTTATATTATACACCATATTTTAATTTGGGGCACCTTTTTTACAATTTTTTTGTACAAATTTTATTACCGATTTAGAGTTGTTCATAAAATATTTTATACAAAAAACACTAGTTTTTAACAAAACTAATGTTTTAATCATTTCGGTAAAAAAATATTTTACTAGAGATCTTATATTTAATTTTTTCTGCTTCTATTACATACACAATTTTTTATTCGACTACATCAGCAGGTTGCCGTCATCGGTTTCGATTACTTTGAGGAGATTGATTTGCTTGCCAGTTTTTGCGTCAACATAGATATAATATGTTGCGCCGTCTTGGATACACATAAATTCGTAACAGAGAGTTTCGCCTACATACTCATTTGGAGCAACACATAATCTCGTTGTACGAATATCCATATCGTTAGAAATTGCCTTTTGAGCGGCGGTGCTAGTAATACTTGCGGTCAAGTCGCTGCGAGTTGTGTGATTGTATGCCCAACTTTTCGCCTCCCAACCGACAACCATACCTGTGTCGAGAGCGATTTTTGCTTTAATCAAATCGGGATAAATTACGACATTGTTGATTACTGGGGTTAGATTAATATAAGCAAAACCTTGGCTGGTAGTACTCCAAACCGCCTCAATATTTTCAAAGCCCAAAGTTTTTGCAAAAGTTGTGGCGATTGTACGGCACTCGTCCTCTGACTTTTTGCCCTCGCCCGCCTCGTAGGCACTGTTTAGCTGCAACAAAACTCCACCACGGACTGACACCTGCGCATAAAATTCTAAGTCGCCTTTGGTCAAATTAAAGTCATAGGTATCGAAATTTCCGCCTTTGGTCGAGCCAGTCATCTTCACGGCAAAGTCTGGAAACCAAGATTTAACTTTGTTGAGCGCTTCTTCGCTGTTAATTTCATTGCTTGGCAAGCCTTTGATTTCCTTGTTTGTCGTTGATTCGCTAAATGGTCCGTCATAAATTAGTTGCGGATAATCCACAATTTCGTTGTTTAGTCCACTAAATTCGCCGTTAAATCTGCTATTCGATTTGTTTGGGTCAGAAATATTGTCCACAATCGAGTAGCCGCCCGAAATCATAACAGACAAGCGATTTAGCTCATACTTGATATTTTGACTGGAAGCGTGCATACTCTCGATTTGCTCCATATCGTCCATAGTCAAAGGTTTACTTTTTGCCAAATTTTGCTGCATAATTAGCGAATATCCGCTCAATTGGTTTACAAACTTTGTGGTGCTATTGATTGCGTTGTGCTCAATCGGAAGCGTTGCGATATTGTCTTGGGCTGTATTTGCTAGTGCAACTAGGCTCGCCAAATAACGCTCTTGCACCTGCGAATCCGTACTGTTTTTGAGTTTTGCCAGATTTGACTCAATATTATTTATATTGTCAGTCAATTCATACAAATTGCGTTCGTAGACATACTCCAACTGATTTTTGTACTGCCCCAAGGCGTTAGTTGTCATACCCAAACTTATGCCTGTCCAAGTTACCGCTCCTGCGAGAATAACTCCGCAGAGGGACAAAGTTACGATTTTCCATACTTTTTTGGTCATTTTTACTCCTTTTTGTATTATAGGGCAAAATTATGCTTCCCTATTGTAACGACTACTTTTCTCGACCATATCCAACTACTTGTCGCAGTGCTAGGATTATAATAGTAAATACAACCATAAGTCGGGTCCCACCCGTTAAGGGCGTCACGAGCAGCCTTGTATGCTGTGCTGTTTGGTTCCAGATTGATTTGCCCGTCCGACACCGCAGTAAAGGCATATGGCTGATAAATCACACCATAAATTGTATTAGGGAATTTGCTGCTCTTTACACGATTTAATATAACCGCACCAACGGCAACCTGCCCAGAGTACGGTTCGCCTCTCGCTTCTGCGTGAATGCATTTTGCGAGCAAATACAGGTCATTGTTTGATTGACCTGACAGGTTCAAGCCCATCGCCTTTGCTGTCTGACTACCGACTATTCCATCAGCCGATAATCCGTTCTTTTTCTGGAATTTGATAACAGCGGCTTTTGTTTTTGCCCCATAAATACCATCAACAGAGCCAGTGTAATATCCCCAATTTTTTAGTTTAGTCTGCACTGACCTAATCTGTGTCGTAGTTAGTCCTGTTTCAATAGTAGTCTCATTTTGCCACGTTTGCTGCGGAATATATAGTCCCAAAATTCCAACTCCGACAATCGCAAAAAGACAACAGATAAGTGCTAAACCTTTTATTATTTTTTTGCT
>DHMD01000034.1:0-970 GCA_002405615.1 Christensenella sp. UBA4651
TCCTTAGAGAGAGCGAAATTATCGGTCTTTGCAAATAGTTGCGCCTGTTGCAATTTCTGTCGTTCCTCTATATAGAAAAAGCGGGTTCTACCCGCTTTTTCGTTCTATTTAATTAAAGCAAGTACAATATATTCCGCCCCTTGCATTTGTACAAATCTGAAATCAAAAAAACAAAAAGCCCAATTCGGCTTTTTATCAAAAAACTATTTTACTCTCTCCTGACTCTTGCCTTGCGACAAGCGCTCCAATTCCGCACAAGCTACCGCTCTACGCTCGCTCAATTTAGACAATTTATACTCAATATAAGTTTCGTAAATAATCGGCGGATATTTTTTGCTGTTAATTCTATCCATTTTCCTATCGATTTTGCCAATTTCTCTCTCAATTTTACTCTGAAAATCACTCATAGTTTCATCCCCTACGCTAATTTGCCATATTATATATAATAAGATAATGATTGTCAATCTCAAATCCCAAAAAATCTTTCAAAAATTTGTAAATTTAATCTTGACAAATGAAAAACTAATATATATAATTAATTCATACCATTTTGGTATGATATGATTTTACACAATTTTGATGAGGTGTGTATGAAAATTTCTACAAAAGGCAGGTATGCCGTCCGCATTATGGCAGAGCTGGCACGCCATCCGAATGATTATGTGTCCGTTGCTGAGCTATCAGAAAAGCAGGATATTTCAGCAAAATACATTGAGAAGATTATTTCGCTATTAGTCAAAGCGAAACTGATAGAGAGCACACGAGGAGCGCAGGGCGGTTATATGTTGACCAAGCAACCCGAGCAATATACTATTGCCGAGATTCTCCGCACGACTGACGACCTCCCCAAACTCGTTCCCTGCCTTGACGGCTCTACACAATGCCCGAGAATGGAATTTTGCGACAGCATAACTTGCTGGGACAAGTTGACAAAATTGATTACGGATTATTTATCAAACATCACACTTGC
>DHMD01000034.1:1019-3762 GCA_002405615.1 Christensenella sp. UBA4651
ACTTGCCGACTTACTCAACAAAAAAATCTAGAAAATTATTCAAAAAACACACAAAAACCTCATTTTTATTTTATTTTCAAATCATACCATTTTAGTAGGATATAAAGGAGTTAAATTATGATATATTTAGACAACGCTGGCACAACAAAGGTTTCACCCGAAGTAAAAGCTGCAATCGCACCATTTTTTGATGAAATTTACGGAAATGCCAGCAGTTTGCATACCGCTGGACAGATTGCCCACGAATATCTAGATGGCGCACGCAAAACAGTAGCCGAATGCATAAATGCCGAACCAGACGAAATATTTTTTACCTCAGGCGGCAGCGAGAGCGATAACTGGATAATTGATTCAGTATGCAAATTTGCAAAATTAAAGGGCAAAAACCATATTATTACCTCGGCTTTTGAGCACCACGCAATTTTGCACACGCTAGAACAAAAGAAAAAAGAGGGCTTTGAGATTACGCTGCTACCCGTTTACGACAACGGGATAATACATTTGGACGATTTGGAGGCGGCAATTACCGACAAAACTTGTCTTGTAACCATAATGTTTGCTAATAACGAGATAGGCACAATACAACCAATTGCAAAAATCGGAGAAATTTGCCACAAACACGGCGTAATTTTCCATACAGACGCCGTCCAAGCGGTCGGGCACCTCTCTATTGATGTAAAAGCGATGAATATTGACGCATTGAGTATGTCTGGGCACAAATTTCACGCCCCCAAAGGTGTTGGCGCACTTTATTGCAAAAAAGGTATACCGCTTTTTAGCCTAATAAACGGTGGCTCGCAAGAGAAAAACCGCCGAGCAGGCACCGAAAACCTTGCGGGAATAGTAGGACTAGCCACCGCTCTCAAACTAGCAGTAGCAGAAATGCCCGAGGTTAGCGCAAGAGAAACGAAATTACGCAACAAACTGTTTACCGAATTATCAAAAATCCCTCATTCAAAGATAAACGGCGATATGGAACACCGCTTGCCAAACAACTTTAATATGTCATTTGAGGGAATTGAGGGCGAAAGTTTACTACTTTTGCTCGATGATGAGGGAATTTGCGGTTCTAGTGGTTCGGCTTGCACCAGTGGCTCGCTCGACCCTAGCCACGTTTTATTGAGTATTGGACTGCCTCACGAAATCGCTCACGGTAGTTTGCGACTCACCCTCAGCAAGTACACAACAGAGCAAGAAATTGACAAAGTTATAGCAGTTTTGCCAAAAATTGTCGAATATTTGAGAAAAATTAGCCCAGTTTGGGACAAATTGCAAAAAGGAGAATTAAAATATGTTATACAGTGAAAAAGTAATGGACCATTTTAGACACCCAAGAAATGTCGGCGAAATGACTGACGCTGACGGTATCGGCGAGGTCGGCAATGCAAAATGCGGCGATATTATGCGTATGTACATCAAAGTAAAAGACGGCATTATCACTGATGTCAAATTTATGACTTTCGGCTGTGGAAGCGCAATCGCCACCAGTTCGATGGCGACCGAATTAATCAAAGGCAAGCCCATAGACCAAGCTCTCGAACTAACCAATCAGGCAGTTGTAGAGGCATTAGACGGTCTGCCACCCCACAAAATCCACTGCTCCGTGTTAGCAGAAGAAGCAATCAAAGCCGCCATAAAGGACTACTTTGACAAAAACGGAATTGAATACGACAAAGACAAATTTTGCCCAAGCGATTGCTGCTGTTGCCACCACTAAATTAAAGCAAAAGATAAACAAAATCTATCTTCAAAAATCAAGTTTAATTTTAAGCTTGATTTTTTTATTTTCCAAAATTAATCACTATCCCGCATACTTATGCTACTATACTGCATTTTTTTGCAGTTAAGTAGACAAATTTAGCATATAGCATTATAAACAAGGACTACCTCAAAAAGCTAATTTACCCCCCCTATTAATTTTCATTTTCGCAAGTTTTCCACATACGCTTTGTAATATTTTACAACTTTTTTGTATATTTTTTAGTATTTTTTCCACATTTTTTATTGATTTTTTCAAATAAAATAATTTTGTTTTTTACTAATTACGCAGTATAATATTGCCAAAAACAACGCTTTATGCTACAATAAAGCATATTAACTTGGAGTACTGTTATGAAGAGATTCTTTAACCTTTTATCCAGATTTATAGTCATACTCCCCGCCCTAGTTTTGCAAATCTTGTGGGTATTGCTACCGCTCTTTTTTGTAGTAGAATTTGCTCCGCTAGTTTTTCTAATTTCGGCAGCCGTCAGTTTGATTGTAATCTGCATAATACCTACCAAAAGAGGCGACACTACCTACAAATTTTTGTGGGTTATCGCAATAGTAATCTTCCCAATTCTCGGAACAATGCTTTATATAACCTGTGGCGACAAGCGCACTTCCGCCCCTTTATCACGCAGAATACGCAAAAATTCTATCAATTTTAGCGAAATTTTGCCCAAAAATAGCAATTCAGAAGTGGAAAACACCCGTTCATACCAAACTTTGCAACTTGTTGCCTCCTTATCTGGCTCACAAATCACACAATCAAGTTTCGCAAAATACTACTCTTGTGGCGAAGATATGCAACCAGATATGCTGCTCGAATTATCAAAAGCAAAACATTCAATATTTATAGAATATTTTATAATAGAAAACGGTGTATTTTTGGATTCAATAATTGAAATTTTGAAGCAAAAAGTTGCAGAAAATGTAGATGTTAGGATTTTGTATGACGATATTGGTAGTATTTCAACTTTTA
>DHMD01000034.1:3821-8506 GCA_002405615.1 Christensenella sp. UBA4651
TCAACTTTTAACCGCAAAAACAAGCGAAATCTAGAAAAATTAGGCATAAAATGTTGCCGATTTAACCCTTTGCATTTCGTCAAATTCTCACTTAACAACCGCGACCACAAAAAGATGATGATTATCGACAATCAAGTATGTTTTAGCGGTGGAATAAATATCGCCGATGAATATATAAATCAAAAGCAACGCTTCGGATATTGGAAGGATATAGGTTTTCAAATTAGAGGCAAATCAGTTATGACCTATACACAAATGTTTACACAATTTTGGAACGCATACGCAAAGCAAAAAATAACCAAAAATATGCTGTTTTTACCCGATTTCGACCAAAAAAGTGCAAAAAATGATGATTTTTTATCAAAAAACAGTGATTCTACCACAATTTCGTATTACGACTCCCCATCAAACAAAGAGCCAATTAGCAACAAATTTTTTGTAGACGCCGTATCCCAAGCAAACAAATATGTCTACTTTTACACCCCATATCTTATACTAGATAATATCTTGCGTGAAACATTAATCTCTGCCGCGCAAAGAGGAGTAGATGTCAGAATAATTATCCCAGGAATTCCAGATAAAAAGATAGTTTACTTCCTCAGCAGGCGTGAAGCGGAGGAGTTAAGCAAATTCGGCATAAAAGTTTACATATATCACAGAGGATTTTCGCACGCAAAAGCGCTAATCGTTGATGATGAAATTTGCTCAATAGGTTCGGTAAACCTAGACTACCGCAGCATGTTCCTCAATTTTGAAAACAACACAATTTTTTACCACTCACCTATACTGCAAGACCTAAAAAGCGACTTCTTAACCACTCAAAACCAATCTAAAATAATAGTTTTGGATAACAAAAAGCACTTTTTCAAGAACTTTTTATGCTTAATTTTGAGTCCATTTGCTCCATTTTTCTGATAATTAATAAAAAATTAAAAACTTATAACAAAAAACCGTTTTGAAAATCACTTCAAAACGGTTTTAATTACTCCACATTAGATTGATTGCCCTTAATCTCTCTAGCCCTATTATGCAATTTATCCCACCTAACTTGTTTATATTTCTTAACACATATGTACACAGCAACAGGCAAAATCGCAACGCAAATAGCAACAATAACCACGATTGCTTCCTCAAAATCGCAAAATTCCTCCAAAATAAAGCCAATAATCGCAACACACAAAACATACGCCATCACAGCCAGCCAAACAATTTTGGGGCGTGGTTGATAATAAATTTTCAACTCCCTTTCGCTTAGCCCCTTAGGCTCTCCTCTATCATTCACATGTGGATTGTCAAATTCTACCTTATCCGCACCAGACACTCCGTAATAATTATTAATTATTGTAGTGCCTCTCGCTTTATTATTTGTATGAGTACCATCTTCACTTTTTGGGGCAGTACCACAATACGGGCAAATGCTACCTTTTTCATTATCCCAACTAGCACCGCACTTATCACAATTAATTCTAGCCATAACCACAAAACTCCTCAAAACTTGAATTTTATTAATTTTATCACAAATTTACCTAAAAATCAAAATATTTTTACTTACAAACAAAAAAGAGGTGAAAAACCTCCTTATTTTACAACTCTTGTACCATTTGGTTTTACAATTTCCAGTTTTTCATCTTCATCATCAAGTATTCCCTTGCGTATTTTGTATAGAGCAACCATAGCAAAACCAAAGAAACAACAAACCATAAAGCAGCAAACAGCTGTTGCAATCAAAAATGTGATATATCCTGCCAACGCCATTTTATACGGAGCGTATTTCATTATATCATAATCGGCATAATCCATATTTACACTCTTGGTATTTTGTCCCAAAACTCCATTTTCAACAGCAATTCGCACCTCTGTACCGTTAGTGTAAATTGTTTCTATATCATTTTTTGAATAAACATAAGGACTAAAAGCATCTAACTGACCAGCAGCCCCCGATTCAGAAACTACTCTATACCCAAAAGCATAATAGCCAGTTTTTTCGTCAATATCAAAACTTGTAACCGTCCCTTCTAGATTACAAATTGCGTGTTCTTCGGCATAATTTATCATACTCAGATATTCATTATGCTGCTGATTAAGCGGTTTGTATTCCGCTCCAAACACAAGGCAGAGAACTAATGTTACCACAAAAACAGCAAAAAACGCAATTGCAAACCCTAAATATGACCCAAATTTGTTCTTTTGCTTTGAACCTATCGCACTTTTTACACTTGACACCTTAGCCCCGTCTTGGGGCGAATCAGCAAAAATCACACCATTATCCAAATTTGATTCAGAATCCATAAAAATCCCCCTCCTAACATATAGTTATGTTAGCAAATTTTGAGAAATTTTGTCAAGTATAATGACATAAATAAATTAATTTTATGCAAAATAAACAAAATGAAAAACCAATATTTATCCACACCACACTTTGCCCCGAATAACACAAAACAACTTGATTTTTATTAAAATAAGCAATTTTTTGATAAATTTTGCTTATTTTTACAACTTTTGTGTGCTTTGAAATTTATTCACACTCAAAAATAACGTCAAACAACTCAAAATCATTTGCTTATTTTTATTCATTTTGATATTATTTGAATAGGAGGTTAATATGGAAACGATTGTTTTGATTTTGCTGATTGCTGCAATAGTTGCTGCAATTTGCTTTGTTGTATTTTCAAACGGACAAAAAGGGCTTCTTTCTCTTTCGTTAAAGAGTATTTCTAGTTTCCTTTTCACTTTTTTGGGATTGGCGATATGTTATTCACAAGGACTCACGATGCCCGCAATGTTTATGGTAATGGGCTTGGTGGCTAGTTGCTTTGGTGATGTAATTCTTGGGCTACCTGATATGCCAGAAATGAGCCGCAAATCTACTTCACTAACCTTGGTGGGTGGACTATGCTTTGCTGTCGCGCACATTTGTTACCTTACGGGAATGATAATGCTCTTTGGTTTTGAATGGTGGATAATTCTAATCGCCATTGCACTAGGATTAATTTTCTTCTTCGGTAACAAGTATATCTGCAAGCTCGATTACGGAAAATTGACCTATGGAATGCCTTTTTACTCAATCTTTGTATCCCTCGTTGTTGCTGAAAGCATAATGACATTTGCGTCTGGTGCTGATGTATGGGGTAGCCTAATGCTATTATTTGGCTTCATCTTCTTCTGGATAAGCGACATAATATTAATGGTAATCTATTTCGGAAACAAGAAAAGTCGCAACACTTTCTACTACTATTTCAATTTAGGCTTCTACTATGCTGGACAAATTCTTATTGCATCATCACTACTTCTACTCTTGTAATTTCTAATAAAAATCAAGAAAAAGCATTGAAAATCAATGCTTTTTCTTATTTTTTACATATTTTTTAACAAATTATAGGCATTTTACTCAAAATCACACCCCAGCAAACCAACGATATAGTCAATTACTTCTTGCTGATTATTTGTCGTATCCAAATAAATCAAATCATTATCTACACAAAAATACCTGTTATTTTCATCACGCCGCCCGAAGTCGCCCCAGTAATGAACCGCTTTACCCAAATCCATACCATAAGTACTATCAAACTCTTGCTGGTGCTGCTTGATACTCGTCCAAATTTCTTCTTTACTAGACTTACCACCGAACCCCAAGCATATAATCCTATCATTAGGCTTTACAATTCTAAAAACGCTCTCAATCGTAATAAGCCCAACATCTACAATGCTTTTTTGCCCAGTCAAAATCTCATTCCATTCAGCAATTTTAGCGACATACTGCATCAATTTATCATTATTTAATAAAATATCCTCCCCAATAAGCCCCATAGCCCCAACAGACTTCTTTACCGCCTCGCAACTGATTATATTGGAATTTGGATACTTTAATTTCAATTTTTTCGCCAAAGTCGACTTGCCAGACCTTGGAACGCCCACAATAAAAATCATAACATTTTCCGCCTTTGTATTCTAACTGATTATAACATATAAAATACATAAATGACAAATTTTTTACCACAAAATTATAAATAAAAACAAAAAGCGTCCTAAGTAGGACGCACATTAGCAACTACGCTCTTGACTAACTTCACTTTCTTTTGCCTCGGCAATAACAGCCTCTGCAATCGAAATTTCTTGTTTAGCAGCCTCATTGTTCTTAACTACCTTACGATAAACATCGCAGTAGCAACATATACTCATCAAATCTTGTACATCAAATTTCATTCTTTTACCCCTTTGTGATTATTGACTTTAATATAGCACAAAATCCAAAAACTGTCAAGTGAAACAATATAAATATATTATTAAAAATTATTTCCGCTTATTAACAAAAGCTCAAAAACAGTACTATCCTGCACAATTTTGATACAATACTGCAATTTTTAGCAGTTATGTTACAAAATTTAGCCAAAAAACAATTTGCATATGTTCTAACATTTTCTATAAATGAGTTAAGCAATTTTTTACACGAAAGCGCAGACAAAACACTCAATATCGCAAACCCATAAGCCAACATTTCACGAACTATATCCACCATATTTCATTAAAAAATTGGTTAATATTTATTAAAAATAATTTATACAAATAAATTTCAAAAAATTACGATAAAATATAAAATAATCAAAATAATCAAAATTTTAACAAAAAATCTCAAAATTTTTGATTTTTACGCTCTTTTTGTTTGTTAAATAAAATTATTTGGTGTA
>DHMD01000062.1:0-151 GCA_002405615.1 Christensenella sp. UBA4651
TTTTTTTGATATTTTTTTATCAATTTAGTTAAAATAGATATATTTGATACAAAATTACAAAAATCAAAAGCAAAACAAATCAAAAATTTACTTGACAAATATACACCTACGGCATATAATAAATATGCTATGGAAAGGTGACAGAGCGGTT
>DHMD01000062.1:186-7749 GCA_002405615.1 Christensenella sp. UBA4651
GACAGAGCGGTTGAATGTGCCGGCCTCGAAATTCGGTATGCTGCAAGGCATCGAGGGTTCGAACCCCTCCCTTTCCGCCAATTCAAAAAAGGCTATCTTCTAGCCTTTTTCTTTTTACCAAATTGCAATTTTGCGGTCAATTTTTACACATGCAAAAACAATTATAGCTCAAATCAAATCAAAAGACTAACACAAATAACCTAAAATTTGCATAAATGATTGCATTTCGAGGTAAAAAATAATATAATAACCATTATCAAATGAGAAAATCAATTCGAGAGGTTAATATTGTGGCAAAACTTTATTTCAAATACGGAACTATGGGGAGCTCAAAATCAGCCCAAGCGTTGATGTGTAAATACAATTATGAGGAAAGAGGCTTCCGAGTTTTACTCATAAAATCACAAATCGACAAGCGAGATATAGAAAATGACAAAATAATTGTAAAAAGCAGAATTGGGCTTTCCTCACCTTGCGAAACTTTTACCGCCGACACCGACCTATTTGAATTTATCAAAAATCACAATCACCTTTCCCGCCGTTGCGTGGTCGTTGTTGATGAAGTGCAATTTATAACCAAACTTCAAGTTGAACAATTAAAGCACGCCTCTCGCTATGTGCCAGTAATTTGCTACGGACTACTCACAAATTTCAAAACCGAACTATTCGAGGCCTCAAAAAGATTGGTCGAAATAGCAGATTCACTACACGAAATCAAAACTATATGTCAATGCGGCAAGAAAGCAAATATCAATGCCCGAATACACAATGGCAAATTGGTAACAGACGGCGCAGAAGTCGAAATCGGAGGCAACGACTGCTATCAGGCTATGTGCTATAACTGCTATAACAAAATGAAACGAAACCAAGCCCTCGACAATAAAGATACAAAATAATAATCCTAAATTTATAAAATATACAAAAATACTGCACTAAATTAGCGCAGTATTTTACTAACAAAAAATATATGGTCAAAAAAATTTCTTAGTATAAAACAAATATAAAATTTTATCAAATCAGCAGTTATCCCTACACAAAACACACACTTAACCGCAATTTTGAACAACTAAACCACAAATCTATACAAAAATCAGATTACCTACTCATTTGCTCGTCAGCAGCAAATTCTATACTTTTATCATTATCTGCGATACCAGTGCTAGCCGTATTACCCACAACATTAGAATTGCCCGCTACCACATCAATCATACTCTGTAAACTTTCGCATTCCCTAGTCAAGGTGTCACACTCCGAGTTGCAACGCATAATTTCCTTGTAACAATTATTTTTCCTCTTTGCCTTGGCATACTTATACACAGCAGGTATACCAAACAACGCACCACCTGCAATCGCAGCGACAGCAATCATTTCGAGAGAAATTGTACCGAAATAGTCTTGCGCACCACTCGTTTCATACAAGTACTTGCCTAATTCGCCACCATCGTGCAGCATAAACTCCTTCAACTCCTCAACGGTAGTAGCACCAGTCAATTCCATCATCTCGTTGGTCATTTCCAAATTTTCCGCTTTCCCAAGATATGTAGCAACAGTAGAACCTCTAATTGCGGTAGCACCGAAAAAACCCACCAGACCACCAGCGACACCAGAACCAACAGAATACAAAAACATTGTCCTAGGATGCTTGCCAGAAACCTCGTCCATTTGCTTGTACTTTGCTTTTGCAGCCTCCAACAGAGCCTCAACTTTTTCCTTTTTGTCCAATTTGAGTTCCAGTTCCAATTTTAATTGTTCTAAATTAGCCATAAAAACACTCTCCTTTACCTAACTAGCTATAAGTATATCACAAAATTTATAATTTGTCAAATATGCATATCATTTTCGCACCAACGAGCCCCTACAAAACGCATAAAATTACAACCGTAAAACCATTTTTTACACACAAAATTAATTTTTTGTATTTTTTGATTATTTTTTATATATTTTTTGTGAATTTTTGTCGTATTAAATTGCTTTACTTTCCAATTTTTGATATTATTGATTAAATAGATTTTTTTTGATTTCTATATCGAGGGTAAAAATGTACAAAAAAATAGAGATAACCAACACACAAAATGTCGAATTGACGGGCTACTTTTATGAAAACAGTAGCCGCACCTGCATACTCTACATTCACGGCTTTTGCGGTGCTTTTGACGCACTCCCCGAAACGATAGGCGAATATGTATCGACCCAAAATATCAGTTTCCTATGCGGACTAATGCAGTCCTCTTACCTCGATTGCGAACTCAAACAATATACAAAGAGCCATTCGGTCTACACTACAAAACAAGGTGGCTCAATCTACGAGAATTATGACGACTGCCTATATGACCTAAGTATGTGGCTTGACTTTTTGGACAAAAAATTTGATAACATCTACCTAATTGGGCACGAAATGGGTGTAAACAAAGCCATCTACCTAGCAACCCAAAAATTAAGTCCAAAAATCAAGGGGTTAATAATGCTAGCACCGCAAGACTACTCGCACATTGACGAGAACCCAGAGCATATCGGAATGCTACAAGAGGCAACCTTTAACCTAACAAACAACCAGCCAAATCAACTACTATCGGGGTTTTTCTTGGGCGAAATGCCGATTTCTAGCGGCACATACTATGACCTAATCAACAACCCAAATCTGCACAATTTCTGCTATAAAGATATCCATCAAGACTTTGAAAATATCCGCAACCTCAATATCCCTATCAAAATAATCATTGGCGACCTCGACCCCGCCCTCGAAAACTATGCGAATATGCGGCAAATAAATGCTCTTTTTAATGGTTTGGCTACTAAAATTCCTAATTTGAGTTACACAGTAATGAATGGAACGACACACTCTTTTAGAAATCGTGAGCAAGATGTCGCCGAACTCGTAGGCGAATTTATCCAAAATAATAACAAAATTTTGTAATGAAATAATGTTAGCAATCATTCAACATTTAGTAATCAAACAAGTCAAAAATCGGACAAAACAAAAAAGAACTAAAAATTTAGTTCTTTTTTTGTTTTAAGCCTTATCAGGAATCATACGTGTTCCCAAATAGGATAAAATACCGTATCACTCAAAATCGTATATTCGGTTTCGTCCGATATTGTGTTAGTATTCAAATATGTTTGATAAGGAGCATTTAATCTCCAAGACCTAGCCCTAAACTTGTATGTGTCGGAAACCCAAATAGCAGTATACTTGTAGACACACTCACAAGGATAATCACTGGCATTTATCGAAATCTTTGAATCCACTAGAACCCTAAAACTTGCAGGAGCGCTAGTACCAGACATTTTAGTGACATTACCAGAGAAATCACTATTTTTATCTATCCAAGCCCCCGGTTTTACCCAACTTACATCAAAGCTTACAGTTACATAAGGTCTAATATACTTACTCCATTGAGCTACGATTTCCACATCGTAATTTGGCAATACATAGTTATTAATGTCATTGATTTTTTGACCGTTGACATAGTATCCACCGAAAGTGTACTCGACTCTTTCAATTTGTTTACCGTCATCTTCGTAATAATTCTCTTGTGCCACAATGCCCGAAACCACGCTGCCTTGATAATCGGTAAACTTGCCATCTACAATCTTGCCGTAATCTGACTTGATTATTGCAGTATATTTATTCTTGATATAAATATTCATATCACTACTGCCCATTTTCCAATCACTGACTTCGGTAGTGCAGGTTGCGTCAACAAAATACTTTGTGTTGTCATTAAACTTATCAAGCCCGCTCACACTGATTTGCTTACCCTCGATGAATTTACGAGTAAACACCAGCGTTCCGTCATCATAGACATTGACTGTGTGAGCCTCTGCCATATCAATTACAGACCATTTTGCATACAGGGTTATGCCCGTGCAAGGAGCAGAATCGCTAGCATATTTTGTAGTTAATTCTGCGTCAATATACCAGCCGTCAAATTGCCTCGTTTCCACGCTATCCTCAGTCTCGATAATCATAAGGTCGGTATATAGAGGCAATTCGAGTTTCGCCCCAGCCAAAACCTTGAGACTATCTTGACTAATTTCACTATTGTTTGTTACGAAATCAATAGTTACATATTCTGTTACACTCTCATTCCACTTTGCATACAGCGTAGTGTTCTTGCGAGGGTAAACATTTCTATCATAAATCGTACTTTCGTCATAGTCTTTACTAGCGTACCAGCCCGCAAAAGTGTACTCCTTGTGAGTTTTGCCGTCATCGACAACAAAACTATTAGGTGTAGGCAACATACAACTATCGCCCGCCACACCAGACATACTAGCAATACTCTGGCTAGACCCTGTCTCAAATGTCAAGGTGTATTTCTCTTGGCTACTCTGTTGCCAAGCGCCGTTATATGCGTCCCACTTTGCACCCTCACGATAAGTGTAATTCTTCGCATAATCATCAACCGCACTCATATCGAGTAACTGCCCGACATTGATATGCGTCAATTCATTTGATTTAATTGTAATGTCCACTGCACCAGCAACTGGCATATATACATCTAGAATAATTCCGCCGATAATTGGCTTGCCGTTGTAATCAGCACTCCGTAGTCCCAAGCTCATCGTGTCGAGCTTGTCATTTTCTGCCAATTCTTTTAGGTTCAATGTGAGGATATTCACATCGCCACTACTGCTGAAACCTTTGAGCAAGTTGCTGTAATCGATAGGATTTACTCGCTCTTTTGTTACCGCTTTGTAAATTTCGGTCATAATTTTATCGCTGAAGCCAAAGCCGTATTTCAACAGATAGTCGAGTGCATTGCCCATAAATGTGTCGAGGTGAACCTTGACTTTCTTTTCATAAGTTTTGTCGCTTGACGCAAATACAGGCACTTTTTCTGTCCTATGCATATAAACCATACTATCTTTTATATACATATTCAAAATTCTGTCCTTTGCAGGAGAACCGCCACTGACGGTATTACCGAACTCATAAGGTGCGTCATCGTTTACGCCAGCAACAACAGGGATTGCCCCAAGTTTCATACTAGCCTCAAAGCCGCCATTTACGAGTTTGACTTTTATATTCAATGGAATATCCCAATCGAGGTTAATACCAATTACACTAATCTTTAACTTGATATTTCCATTAAACTCAAAGTCGCTAAATTCCAGCGTATTTTGTACCGCTGTCAGCATTGCACCGACATTTGATAGGTCGATATAATCGCCTTGCGGAGCGCCGCTAATTGGGGTAAACTCACGCAAACCAATATACACGCTATCCACGGTGTTTGTGCCAATTTTCAGGTTACGGATAACCAAAGTATCCATACCATTCTCATTATAGGTTACATTTAGGTTAAGGTTATTGAGTGAATCAATTCCCAAGCCCAAACTACTCAAATCAAACACGCCATTTAGTTGCGTATCAGATAGGGTAAACGACTTGATGAGGTCTGGACTAATTTTATCCAAAATGCTCGAACTCTCTGCCTCACTCTTTGTGCTATTGATTAGCGCCATAATGTTGTTGAACAAGTCCTCATTTACTCCCTCAACACCCAAAATCTGACAAACTGACAACACAATTTGCTTGATACTGTCGCCGCTAATTTTAGCCAACATTTTGTTATATTTTATATAGATTACATTGTCTATATAAGTTATTTCAATAGCGTGTTCACGAGTAACAGACTTGCTAGGAGTTGCCGCTCTCACGCCGTTATTGTAGTAATAAGTTTCGGTAACAGTAGTTACATCAAAGTTGATATATGCCTTCATCTTTTTGAGGACAAATTTGTTGGTCGTGCCGTCATTTTCGTACGCACCATTCCAATCAAACTTCGCACAACTGCTATCCTTTACCACAATATTAGTCAGAGTTGCCTTTGTCGGAACATTGTTGCTATCTGCCTCAACGCTCTCGTGAACCAGCTCGGTTTTTAGCCCGAACGAAATATGCTTGTTGTCCACCACTTCTACCGCGGTTTTGAGCATACTGTTCATAAATTGCTCGACCGAATCAAGGCTAGAATATTCACTAGACACAATAGTAGGAATATCCATATTGTCATATAGCGATACATTCAAGTTGTTGAGAACAATACCCGCAACGGCGATATTGCTCACGCTCAAACTCTCGATACAGTCGTTGTATTTCATCGAAATTATGAGGTCATCATTTAGCCCAAAGAAACTCTTGTCTAGTGTCAAACTAGCAGCGGTTTCATTTGCACTAATTCCAACTAACCACCCCAAATCGATGCCACTCAAATCGCCATTCATAATAGCTTCAAAGTCGAGATTTGGTAGCAATTTTTTGAGCAAGCCAAACACGTCAAACTCGCTCGTTGTAGGTATAGTTTCGTCCTTGGTCTGTGCTTTTGCCTCGTCAATCAACTGCTGAATTGTTACCTCGTTGAGGTTTGCAGTTTGTAGACTCTCTGTGATGAATTTCATCTGATTAATTACATCAATCAAAGAGTCGATTTTGTCCATTCCGACACTCAATTTCAGGTTGTTGTAGGTTAGGTATATCCTCTCGCCATCGAGATGAACAGTAATGCAGTGATTACCACCCTCCTCAACTATCACAGTGAGGTTTGCATAGCCTTTCAATTTCTTGTAGTCAAAATTCCAGCCGTTGTCCGTCCTTTCGAGAGCCGCACCAAAATCAGCGTAAATCTCGCCCACAATGTTGAGTTTTTTGCCGTCAATTACGAGTTCAATATTCCCCAAATCAACAGCAACAGTCTTATTGGTCTTGATTTTGTCCACCGTTTTTAATACGCTGTCCAGGACATTTTTTAACCCAGAAATATCCTCGTACTCGCTCTCGACTATCGCCTCTGGGATAAATCCGCTAACAACATTCAAATTAATGCTAGCAGCATACCCGCCTCTTGCAAAATCAGAGATTGCTATACCATTCAAACTCTCGCCATATTCAATCGTGATTTGCCAATCGCTCGCGGTATTGATTACATCGTTACTCAATGTCAAATTCATAGCATTTTCGGTTAGCTCAATAGCCTTTATCATCTCGCCATTAATCACCGAATAATCGCCACCGAGTATCGCCTCAATTCTCGAACCAGCCAGCATTTCATCAACAAACGAAGTGTCAATTTCTGGCTTGTTAGGCAACAATTGCATAATGCTGTCCACGAATTCTTTTAGGCTACTTACGCTAGCACGCACTCTCAATTTTTCGAGAGCCACATAAGCGTTACCATTCACCAGCCTTGCCTCAACCGAATATGTTTTGTCCCCAATTTGAATAGTCAAATTAGCGTAAATATCCAAATCGGCAATATCAAATTCAGCGCCGAGTTTCGAGAGATTTGCATAAATCAAACCACGCAAACCGTAGCTTTTGTCGCCCTGTTGCAAAGTAATTCCAGCATTTAGAGCAATCGTCTTTGTCGTAGTTATTTCGTCTACAAAATTCATCATAGCAGGTACAAATTTGGTAATATTGCCAAGGTTGCTATATTCCGCCTCGTTCAATTCTGGAATATCAGCAGTAAGACCTAAAGTTGCGTTTAGGCTGGCCGAAATGCCAGAGATTTCCACGCCGCCAAGTTCAACGCCAGTAATAGCGCCGTTTGTGTAGTT
>DHMD01000062.1:7878-13094 GCA_002405615.1 Christensenella sp. UBA4651
AGGCTACTCAAATCGCCTGCCATTATTGCGTCTATGTCAAACGGCAAGTTAATTTCCATTGAGCTTGTGTTGCCAGTTAGACCTGCAATCAAGTCCATAATGTCCGCAACACTCAGCGCAACTTTTAGCCCGCTAACATCGGCGTAAATTGTGTCGTTTGCGTAGTATGCTTTAATCGGCAAGGTAACTGTATCAACGGTAGCCGTAATGTCCGCATAAAGCAAACCGTTATCGTACGCAACCGAGCCAGCCAAACTAATATTCTTGCCGTCAAACACAAGGTTTGCATCCACGCCCAAAGTTGCCGTTTTGTTTGTCTTAATTTCCGTTATAGTATTCGCAACTGCTGTTGCCAAAGCGTCCGCATTCGCAAGCGAAATGTACTCATATTGAGAAACATCGAACGAGTACGCAGCGTCTGTGAGTTTAGCGGTAAAGTTGGCAGTTATGCCGTCCATTCCGAAACCCGAAACGCTAAACTCATTAGCGTAGTACCCGTAGCCCAAAGAGATAACCAAGTCGCTATCCAGCCCCAAGGTCTCGCCATTCAAGGTAACCGCAAATGTAGTGTTTGTTGTCTCAATACTCTTAATCAGTCCAGCCAAAATCTCGTTTATGTCCATTCCCTCGAACTTATCCAAGATACTTAGGCTAGCCGCAGCCTGCACGCTTGCCCCCGCACTCTCTCCCATAATTGCCGAGATTGCGCTAACCAAATCGCCCAAGTCCGCAACGGTCGCTGTAAAGTTGAGTTCATCGATTGAAACATAGATTGTATCCTTAATAAACGCAAGGCGAATATCAAAGGTCTTGTTCATCGCAGTAACCGCTAGATTTGCATAAACACTCAAATTGCTAGTATCCGCAAAGTTTGCCGTAACCTTTCCTTTAGCATCAACCTCAACGCCTTTAACACTAACATTTGCGTTCAAGTCTAGCGAAACGCTCTTGCTCCCCAGCACACTCTCCGCCGTTCTCGACAAGGCAGGCAAGAGCGATGACAAATTATTGATTACATAGTATTCAGACTCGTCAATATCAGGGAACGAAACCTCGCTGCTATACACCACGCGGACATTCACCACGCCGCCAGCCACCGCCAGATTTCTAATCGCCAAAGCACTAAATTGGTCATTTTCGTCCAACTCAATAACTACTTCGATTTTGGCATCAACGCCAACCGCCGCACCATTGATAGTCAAGATAATGACATTATCCTCGCCCTGCGAAAATTGCAGCAAATTATTAATATTTATATTAGATAAATCGCCATTCAAAATTTTATCAATATCAAAAGGCAGCATTTTACCAAGACTCTCGATTAGCCCAGCATTCGAGTCAGTCGCCGCACCGAGAGATTTCGCCAACCATTCGCCAACAGTCAGCAAATCAGCCTTATCAGCCATAAACTTCATACCACCGAAATCAACAAGGAGCGTATCCCCCAAGCACCCGAGAGCAATCGGCTGACTATTTCCATTAATATTTAGGTTCAAATCTGCATAAGCGTTCAGCACCTTGCTATAATCCACATCTAGCGCACCGCTCACGCCAAAATTCATCTCGCCCGCATAACTAGCAGCCAAATCGAGGTGCAATTTCTTGTTTTGCATAATCTCGCTAATGCTGTCCATAATATTGAGGGTCTTTGTTATATCGACATAACTCTCCTCTTCTTTTGGGGTAATCACCTCAACGGTCTCGTCTTTTTCCAGCCCCGCAGTCAAATTCGCCGTCATATTGCCGAGAGCCAACTTGTTTGCCACAACCGACTTGATATTATACTCGCTATCAGTGAGAATATTGAGCGAAATCCCCTCCATAAGGTCGAGAGTCATCTGATAATCGCCATTTTCCTGCTCCACCGCTTCCATACTCTGGAAGTTGGCTAGCAATTGATTGGTATCCAACGCCCCAAAATCCATACCAAGGTCGAGATTTAAGCCCAAAGTAGGCAAAATCTGCATAATTTTGGAGAAACTTGCCGTCTCAATCTTGATATCCATACTCTCATTCGAGATATACAAATGTTTATTCAGATAAGCAATTTGTATATTGATTTCCGACCCCGAAATCACCGCTTGCAGAGTGCCACTTACTGCCACATTTTGCAAATCAGCGATATTGATACTACCCGCAAATCTCAGCCGAACCTTAGGCAAAACGCCCTCGATTACTTCGGTAGAGTATGTCTGCTTCGCCTCCGTATTTTCATACAAATCGAGGCTCAATTCCACATTCGCCCCACCGAGGCTCAACACATTATTCAGCAGTTTTTCGCCCGCCGTTTGGGTTACAGGCGGCGTAATCGCACTACCCGAATCGGTCGTTGGCTTCGGCAAAATCGCCTCAATAGCCAGCGTACTCAACGCCGCCATAATAGTTACCAGCACATACACCAAGGTATATACCCAGAACCTTTTCATTCTTCCCTTTTTCAATGTTATTTTCTCCTTAATCAATTACCGAATTTTCACTCAATTCAGGTATAACAAAATCCTCATCATAAGCGAACGTGTTTGTCAGTGCCCCAGTTAGACTCGCCGTAATAATTCCCATTTTAGCCGTATAAACTTCTTGGCTAACAAATTTCAAAATCCTATAATTGCTATCAATCGTGAGTTCAATCACAGGATTCTCGACAAAATCAGGATAATCGCTCAATCCACCCGTATCTTTCATTGATTTTACATAGTTTATTACCGACTTCACTTTGTCCAAAGTCAGCGTAAATACATAGTTTCCGTCCTCATTGACAGTTACCGCACTCGCCTCAACCACTGTCTTTGACGATACAATATATGTCATATAATAGTTCATCGGTACGCCGTATTTCTCGGTGTACAGCGTCATAGTCTTGATATCCTCGGGCGTGTCCGCTGTCGTGTTCCACTTTACAGTTTTCGCCCCCTCATCATAACTGCCGCCATAATGCGAGATTTCCTCGCCGTCCACATAGTACCTATTTGTCGCCTTAACAAAACTACTAATACTGATATTTTCATTAAACAATCTATCGCCCACTTTAATCGTACGAGCGTCAATAGTCTGCGCCACCTTTACAGGTCCAACGCTGGCATTCACCAGCCCATCGCCCGTAACCTGCACCTTTTCCGCATTAAAGGTATTATCAAACGCCAAAACACAACTTTTTGTAGCACCCAACACTTGCGGAGTCTTGCCCGCAGCAGTTAGCCTAATCGCACTCACATCGTCCATTAGCGCCGCCACATCAAAATTGTACCTATTCGGGTCAGTTCGCTGCGAAATTATGAAATTTCCTATCGCAAATCCCGAGTACACACCCAACATCATCACAATTACCATAATGATAATGGTGCGTTTTTTTCTTTTTGGAATCCCCACGCCGTCAATTGTTTCAATCGCTTCTTGTTGAGACCTCATCTATTATCTTTCATCCTTAACTTTTACTTTTTTGTTCTTTCCACCTAGTTTTTTGGCAACACTCCATAGCATTCTGAGCGGCAATGACGTAATTCGCCCAATTTGTCTAGCACTCGCCTTTGTTACCTCAAAAGTCTGCATCAGCACATTTTGCAGCAAACTCTCTGGCATTTTGGAAATATTGTGCGGCTGCACTCTAAATGTATTGTAAATGTAATTCGCAACCTGCTCATCACTCATCTTGATTTGCGAATTCTCCGCCCGTAATGTGCAGCACTTGTTGTAGAATTCACTCTTTTTATCAAAGAAGAAAAGCGTGTACGCAGACTTGATATACCGATTTTCAAAGTAGTTTTCTCTCGAAGTCATCGCAGCACCATACAGAGTAGCAACCGAATGCGTCTCCGAAATAAATTCCCAAACTTGCTCCATTTCTTGCGCAGGATAACTCGTGTACCGCCCCGCAAAAATCTTGCCTTGCCTGTCGTGTGCCTTGTTGTACTTTTTCACAAATTTGATAGTAGACTGCCGAAGTAATACATCTAGCGACCTAGCGTCCTCTTTCAAAACAAACAAAAAAGTATCGTCTAGCAAAGTGTAGCCCAGCAAAAATGTGTCATTGCCTAGCATTATGTTTAGGAAATTCATCTTGTCGTTTTCGTCAAAACAAACTCCGTCCACACTTTTTAGACTAACCATATAAATGCCCAATTTGCTTTTTTCCCTTGCTTTGCGAGCCACTTTTTTCTCCTCCCTAAATTTTGACCGCCAGTATTGCAAAAGAGATACTGTCCCCACTGCAACACTTTAAGTGTACTAATTTTACCAAATTAAGCACCATTTGTCAAGTTTTTAGTGTCCCTTTTGCAACATTTTTACTTTATGCCAAATATTTACAAGAAAATTCATAGAAAATCAAAAAAATTATCCACATTTTACTCATTTAACCAGTAAAGCGTAGTCGCTCCTCTAAAAAAAGAAAAAAGCACCAAACAGCGCTTCCCCTTACAATTTATTATTCTTTATCTTGTCATCCTAAGCAATTTGATAATTGAGGCTCGGGGTGCAACCCCGCAGTGTCGTCCTGACTCTCACTTCTTCGCTTAAAAAGTATGCGGGCTACGCCGCATACGCACCACACAGTGCGGATACACCAGCGTCTCCCCCTGTGTGGCTTGTGGAGGAATCTGTGAGGCGCAGCCGAACCTAGATGATTAAATCAGTTTAGAGGCGGCAGCCTCCCTACGGCGGCTTGCCGCACCGCACGAACTGCGGGATGCCTGCCCGCAGGCAGGCATTGTGCCGACTGCCAGTCGGCACGCGGCAAGCCGCCCCTCTACCAACCCCAACACTCCCAATCTCGCAATTTGAATTGAATTTGAACTAAAAATACCCAAAAATTCAACAAAAGTTCAAAATAGATATTATATAATGCTAACAGTTAATTCGAGGGGGATTAACTAAAAAACTAAAAAACAAAGAGGTGATGCCTATCGACAAATAAGAAAGGAATTTTTTACTGTTGCACATTCTATAAGATTTATTAGTGAAATCAAAAAGCGTGTGGCGTAATCGTATTTTTGTTATATTATATCCTTTTTCCAAAAACTAACTATACACATTTATATTTATATATCATACTTTTTATCTATAAATAAAAGAAAATCATAACTTTACTTTATGCCTTTTGAAATATTTTTATCATTTTGTGACGATTACGCCATACAAAACCTCCGAAGGGAAAAAATCGAGTAAAACGAAATTTTTGTCTAAGTTTAATTTGTTGATTCCTTAGAGAGAGCGAAATTATC
>DHMD01000029.1:0-4864 GCA_002405615.1 Christensenella sp. UBA4651
AACAACTACCTAAACGAGAACCCTAATGTGCGTACATTTGGCGAGCCTGATTTGGGGTTAGAGTCTTTTGTTGAGGGGGTTGTCGTAGGTAAGATTACTCTCAAAGTTTTGCCTGAGGTTAAATTGGGCGCATACAAGGGGTTAAAAGTGAGTGCTATTCTCAATGAGTTTACTCCTGATATGGTTGATGCCGAGCTAAAACACGCTCAAGCCCACCACACTCACTCACACCCAGCAGAGGGTAAGGTTGCCGAGGAGGGCGACATCGCTGTTATCGACTTTATCGGTAGTATTGATGGCGTTGAGTTTGACGGTGGCAAGGCAGAGGGCTACGAATTGGAGTTGGGTAGCCACTCATTTATCGATACATTTGAGGAGCAGTTGATAGGGCACAAGGCTGGCGAGCATGTAACTGTTACTGTTACTTTCCCAGAAAACTATGGTGCAAAAGCTTTGGCTGGCAAGGAAGCTAAGTTTGAGTGTGATATCAAGTCTGTAAACACAAAGCACATTCCTGAGATTGATGACGAATTGGCTAAACATGTGGCTAATATCGACACTTTGGAGGAGTGGAAAAAGGAGATTGAGGCTCAAGTTCGTCATGAGTTGGAGCACAAGAACCAAACTGCCAAAGAGGACGCAATTTTGGCACAAATCGTGGACAATTCTAGCGTTGAATTGCCAAAAGAGGTTGTGGACGAGCAACTCGATGTTGTGATGAGAGACCTTAGCCAGAGACTCGCTTACCAAGGTATGCGTATCGAAGATTACGCTAACTACATCGGTACAACTGTGGACGCTCTCCGTGAGGAGCGTAGAGATGACGCAGAGCGTATCGCCAAGACAAAGCAAGTATTGGAGGCACTCGTTCGTGCGGAAGATTTGAGCGTAAGCGATGAGGAGATTGACGCAAAGATTGAGGAAATCGCCAAAATGTCAAATATGACTACAAAAGATTACAAAAAATCTATGGATAATCGCCGTCTAAATTACCTATATAGTGATATACTTATGGGTAAGTTGATGGACTTATTGTTGGCTAACAACGAGGTTGTACCTAGCAAAGACGGTGAAGTAAGCAAGAAGCCTGCTGCCAAGAAAGCTACTGCAAAGACCGTAGAGAAGAAGACGGCGACAAAAGCAACCGCAACCAAAAAAGCGGCTACAACCAAAACTGCTACAAAAACCGCAACCAAGGCTAGTGCCAAGGCTACTGAAACAAAGAAGCCAGCTGCAAAAACCGCAGCAAAGACTACAACAACCAAGAAAACTACAACCAAAAAGGCTGCATAATCAACTAAATAAAAATTTACAGAAGACAACTACATAATAGTTGTCTTTTTGTTTTTGGCTACTGGGAGGAGTGAAGTGCTAATACCTACTGTAATTGACAAGACGCCGAATGGAGAAAGAGCGGCGGACTTGTATTCGAGAATGCTAGAAGATAGGATAATTTTTATAACGGGAGAAATTGACGACAAGTTGTGCAATAATGTGGTGGCGCAACTATTGTATTTGGAAAGTCAAGACAATACCAAGGATATCAGTCTATATATCAACAGCCCTGGCGGCGTGGCGCAGTGCGGGTTGGCGATACTGGATACCATTCGTTTCCTCAAATCGCCTGTGTCTACTATCTGTATCGGAATGTGTGCTAGTGCTAGTGCGTTGCTTTTGGCGGGCGGTGCGAAGGGCAAAAGGTACATTTTGCCGCATAGCAAAGTGATGATTCATCAGCCGTGGGGCGGGGTGAATGGACAGATTACCGAAATCGAGATTTATTACAAAGAGGGTGTAAAGGATAGGGCAATTTACGCAGAGTTGTTGGCTAAATTCTGCGGAAAAACCAAAGAAAAGGTTTTGTGTGATATCGAGAGAGATAACTATATGTCGGCGGGCGAGGCGGTGGAATACGGCTTGGTCGACAAGATTTTGAAATAAATTGGGGGTACTATGCAGGATACTTTTTGTTCTTTTTGTGGGAAGTCGCATACGCAAGTGAGGCGGTTGGTTTCTAGTCCTAATGGTGGCTGCTATATTTGTGATGCGTGTGTGGAAATTTGCCGTGAAATTGTAGAAGGTGATGAGAATAAGGGACGAGGAAGTGGCTTTAATTTTTCGCTGCCCAGCCCTGCCGAATTAAAAGCGTACTTGGATGACTATATCGTTGGGCAAGATATGGCGAAGCGGGCTATGGCGGTGGCGGTGTACAATCATTACAAGAGGCTAAAATACAATTTGAGCAAGAAGCAAAAGTCTGTGGTGCTAGACAAGAGTAATATTTTGTTGATTGGGCCTACGGGGGTAGGAAAAACACTGATTGCCAAAACCTTGGCGCAAATTCTCAAAGTACCTTTTGCGTGTGTTGATGCGACCAGTCTAACAGAGGCGGGGTATGTGGGGGACGATGTGGAGAGTATCCTCACTAAACTACTCATCAACGCCGATTACGATGTCAAAAAGGCGGAAACGGGAATAATTTACATTGATGAAATCGACAAAATCGCCCGCAGAGTTGATATGCGTAATATGACGAGAGACGTTTCGGGGGAGGGAGTGCAACAGTCCTTGCTCAAAATCTTGGAGGGGGCGACTATCGAGGTTTCGGTAGGAAGTGGCAAAAAAGGCACTCATCAGGATACGGTTATGATGAGTACGGATAATATTTTGTTTGTGTGCGGTGGGGCTTTTGTTAAACTGGAAAATATCATCGCAGAGCGAAAAAAGAACAAAAAAGTAGGCTTTTTGCGTGAAAATGGCACTCAAAATACGCAAAATCAAGTGAGCGTGGAGGATTTGGTCGCTTTCGGTATGATTCCTGAGTTTGTAGGAAGGTTGCCTGTGGTAATTACTCTGGACAAGTTGGATAAAGAGGGTATGATAAATATTCTCACTGTGCCAAAGAATAATTTGGTTGAACAGTACAAGACGATTTTTAGCCTAGATGGCATAGAGTTGGAGTTTAGTAAAACAGCATTAGATAATATCGCTACCAAGGCGCTGGAAATGGGTATCGGGGCGAGAGGATTGCGAAGCGTTATGGAAGATATGATGCTGGATACGATGTATACCAGTCCAAGTGAGGCTGATTTGGAGAAAGTCGTGATTGATGGGAATTTTGTAAACGGAAAGGAAATACCTAAACTAAAATATAAAAAATCAGCCTCAAAATACAGGGCTACCAAGGCGAAAAATAAATCATAAAAATATTGCAATATCACTATATCTGTGGTATAATAACCGAAATTACAAAGGAGAAGGCGATGGAAAAATTGAGAGATGAAGATTACAAAATCGTTGATAACACGCTAAAGAAATCTCAGGCTAGTTTCGGTGGTGTTTCGAGCGATGTCATGAAAGATGTAATTAAGGCAGAGGAAAAGTATTATTTGGAAAAACTCGATATTCGTAGGCATAATATCCGAGCTGGGCGTGAACCTATGGAGGGGATTTTGGTTGACTCAAAAGTAAAAAACCTATTTGAATTGGGCGAAATTACCTATAAAGAGGCGATTAGGCTCGATTATTTCGCTATGTTGGATACTCGTACACGGAGTGGATATTTAGAGGTGGTCAATGGTGTTTTTGACGAAACGTTAGAGAGATATACGATGGTAAACAACCAGATGGCGCTCAGTATTGCGGAGTTTAGGTCGGTTAGCGTTTTGGCTAGGTCTGCAATAAATAATGCCCGTATTCTTTGTCTTGAACAAAGCGAGATAAGGAAATTAAGTAAAAAACGTGTGGAAAATATGCGTAAGGAAAACTATGAAAAAAATTTAATGGTTTATGGTAATTTTATAATTTCTATGTCGCATATAGCATACGGCAATGACTATGCTGAGCGTATCGGACTTGATGATTTGAATGAGATGCGCAAATCTACCGCCACAGAGATTGCTGCAATCGCAAAGATGCTCGACCGTTATGAGTTGTTTGAGGCGGAATCTGGCAGTCTATTCTGCTATGGGGCGATTAGCGTTTTGAGAGGGTGTAGTTTGCCAAGAGATTTAATAAAAGAAGTCGAGGGTAGTCAAAATAAAGTTGACGACTTTTTGCGGGAAGGGCTGCGTGAACAGCATCGTTCAGTAGGTAAAAGCAATCTAGTTGTTATTGATGATAAAGCAAATGCACAAGAGAGGTAGTATGCCTCTTTTTTTTATTTCGCTTTTTGTGGTTTTTGCGCATAGTTTGTCGAAATTTGGGGTACTATGCAGGTACTATGCATATATTATGCGTCAAAAAGTTGTGGCAATATTGCCGCTTATTTTGATTTGGAATTCGGATAAGTTTGCTCGTGTGTCATCTAAATTAAGCGAATATTATTGTCAAAATTCCGATAACGATTAGATAGGGAACGAAGTAAATTAGGTTGATTTTTTTGACTATTTTTTTCATCAATATTAGCCCTAATAGGGCGGAGAAAAATGCAGAAATTGTAGAAATGATTATGCCTACGGTATCCAGCCCTACAAAAGCGGAGGAAAAGTCGCTGGTAAATATTTGATAAATTAGACTAGCAAGTATTATAGGGATACTCATTAGGAAACTGAAATCAAGGGCGGTCTGTCGTTCCGTTCCTGCGGCAAGACCGAATGATAGAGTTGTGCCGCTGCGACTAAGCCCTGGAAAAATTGCGAGTGCTTGGCTGAGTCCCATAATTGTTACATTTTTGTAGTTTAGTGGTTGCGGGTTAGTGTTTTTGTTTGCACAAATTACGGCAATTGTGAGGAACACTGCGGATAGGATAAAGCCTACACCGACAAAAACTAGGTTAGAAAAGGTCGTTTCCACAAAACTATTAAATAATAGGACAAAAATAACGGCGGGTATGGTGGCGACAACAAGATATTTATTCAGTCTG
>DHMD01000029.1:4919-5059 GCA_002405615.1 Christensenella sp. UBA4651
ACAAGATATTTATTCAGTCTGCATAGCGGGTGTGTGATGAGATAAAGAAGTGTTTTGCGATAATAAATAATAACCGCTAGCAAGGTGGCGCAATGCAACAATACATTTAGAAATACGAGGTCGCAAGAAATGCCAAAAAA
>DHMD01000017.1:0-2431 GCA_002405615.1 Christensenella sp. UBA4651
ATATTTGCTATTTTAATCTTATTTTATTTTATTTTTACTCTAATTTTTGTGTATTTTTACTTTTTGATTACATCAAAGCCAGTAAACTCACGCAAAACCTCTGGGATAACAATAGAACCGTCCGCTTGCTGATAGTTCTCCATAATAGCGAGCAAAACCCTAGTCAAAGCGATTGCCGTACCGTTGAGGGTGTTGACATATTGCTTTTTGCCCTCTGCGTCAATATAAGTGATATTCAATCTCCTAGATTGGAAAGTTCTAAAATTACCAACCGAGGTAACCTCGCCGTACGCCCCAGACTCGCCACGCCTTGGCATCCATGCCTCAATATCGTACTTTTTGTAGCCGGGAGCGCCCATATCGCCCGAGCAAATTCTCACCACGTGGTAAGGGATTTTGAGGTCCTCAAAAATCTCCTTTTCAATGCCCAACAACTCTTGCAAAGCGTCCTCGCCTTGCTCTACTGTTGTGAATTGGTACATCTCGACTTTGGTAAATTGGTGCACACGATACAGCCCTGAATCTAACTTGCCAGGAGCGCCCGCCTCTCTGCGGAAGCAGTGGCTGATACCGACATATTTCTTTGGCAATTCAGTGTAGTCAAACTGCTCGCCAGCGTGGAATCCACCGATAGTAATCTCGGCAGTAGCTATCAAATTGAGGTCAAGGTCCTCCAATTTATAGATGTTGCTCTCCTCGCCACGCGGGTTAAAGCCTGAACCTAGTAGGATAGAGGTTTTGGCTAAATCTGGTGTGATAATAGGGGTAAAGCCCTTTTTGCTCAATTTGCGTACCACAAAGTTCTCCAAGGCCATTTGCAAAAGCACCAACTCGTTTTTGAGGTAGTAGAATTTTGAACCAGCGACCTTACTAGCCCTCTCAATGTCGAGTAGGTCGAGTTCCTTGCCGAGTTCTACGTGGCTCTTTGGAGCAAAGTCAAACTTGGTAGGCTCGCCGTATTTGTATACCTCGACATTGCCCGAATCGTCCTCGCCGATAGGGGTGTCCTCCGCCATCGTGTTTGGCACAGTGAGCATTAGCGCCTCATATGTTGCCTTTAATTCGTCAAAGGTTGCGGTATTTACTTTGAGAGCCTCTTTGAGTTGCCTGCCTTTGTTTATGCATTCCTCACGCTCGCTCTGACTCGTACAAGCCTTCATCTGCTTGGTGTTTTGGTTAATTTGACGGTTGATTTCCTCAATCTCAATATTCTTCTGCTTGTAATGGGCATACACATTCAAAAGCTCGTCAATGTCGCATTTCATATTCCTTTTTTTGACTACATCTTTCATATAGTCTGCGTTTTCTCTAATAAAGTTAATATCCAACATAATCTGTTCTCCTAAAAAATATCATTACATTGTACATTTTTGTACGATACTTTGTCAAGCAGTTGACCTAGTTTCACTGTGCCTACCGCTCACAACCTTACTCCAAAAGCTGTTTTGCAATAATATTTACATTTATAGGCTCGATTATACCACAAGTTTCCTCATTTTGCAATACACATAAGCATAGTAATGCGGTTATTCAAAACAAAAGACTGCATAGTTTCTAATAAGAATACATAAACCCGTCTGGATAAGTGATAACAAGTCAAAATATTTGTACAAAATTTGATTTTTACGTACAAATTTAATGCAATTATTATTTTTGCGTGCTATAATAAAAAAGGAAATATTTTTGGAGGTCGCAATGGATAGTATAATTAGAATTGACAACCTAGACAAGAGTTTTGGCTCGGTTCACGCAGTAGATAACCTGTCGTTTCGGGTAAAATCGGGCGAGTTGTTTGCTTTCCTCGGGGTAAATGGTGCGGGCAAATCAACCACAATCTCAATTATGTGCGGAACGCTAGGCAAGGATAAGGGGCAAGTAATCATCGACAACAAGGATATTGACCACGATATGCCCGCAATCACTCGTGAGTTGGGTGTCGTCTTTCAGAGTTCGGTGCTAGATAGCCCGCTTTCTGTCCGTGATAACCTTTATTCTCGGGCGAGTTTGTACGGCATAAACGGCGTTGAGGCAAAAAATCGTATCGAGTATCTGGCTCAAATTCTTAATTTCAGCGATTTACTCAATCGGCAAGTAGGCAAACTCTCGGGCGGCCAACGCAGGCGAATTGATGTCGCTCGGGCGCTGCTGCATAACCCCAAAATCTTGATTTTGGACGAACCCACAACTGGGCTCGACCCACAAACCCGCAAAACCTTGTGGGAGGTAATCGAGAAACTTCGCAGAGAGCAGGGAATGACTGTGTTTTTGACCACGCATTATATGGAGGAAGCGGCAGACGCCGACTATGTTGTCATTTTGGATAGCGGTAAAATCTCTGCCGAGGGTACTCCACACGAACTTAAAACCAAATATACAGGCGACTTTGTTACCGTTTATGGCGTGGACGAAGCCAAAATCGCAGCGTTGGGGG
>DHMD01000017.1:2493-3058 GCA_002405615.1 Christensenella sp. UBA4651
AGAATACGAGGTACGCAAAGATTGTATCCGTATCCAAGTGCCGAATACCGCCGCTGCTCGTGATTTGGTCGCTGCGAATCCGCAAATTTTTGTCGATTTTGAGATAACAAAGGGCAAAATGGACGATGTATTTCTTGCTGTAACGGGTAAAAAATTGATAGGAGGAGGGAATTAAATGAATACATTTTTTGCAATGACAAAACGCAATACAAAGATGTTTTTTCGTGATAAAGCAATGTTCTTTACATCTCTTATCACGCCGATAATATTGCTCGTTTTGTATGCCACATTTTTGGCAAATGTGTACCGTGATAGTTTCTTAAACGCTTTGCCCGAGGGCTTCTCAACCTCGGACGCAATTATCAATGCAACAGTTGGTGGCGAACTCTTTTCATCGCTTTTGGCGGTTTGCTGTATCACGGTCGCATTTTGTTCAAACCTCCTAATGGTGCAAGACAAGGCTCGAGGCACATATCGTGATTTTATGATAACCCCAGTTAAAAAATCAACTATCGCAATGTCGTACTACACTTCAACTTTTATGTCAACTATTATTATTACCTTA
>DHMD01000017.1:3120-3708 GCA_002405615.1 Christensenella sp. UBA4651
ACCTTAACCGCCACTGCCGCTAGCCTAATTTATGTCGCTTGTACAGGCTGGTTCTTGTCTTTCGGTGATGTAATGCTATTGCTACTAGATGTGTTCTTGCTCACTATGTTTGGTACAGCGCTATCGAGTATAGTAAATATGTTTTTGTCTACCAATGGGCAAGCGTCCGCAGTCGGAACTGTGGTGTCAGCGGGCTACGGCTTTATCTGTGGTGCGTATATGCCAATTGCCAGTTTTGGTACAGGGCTGCAAGCGGTTTTGATGTTCTTGCCAGGTACATATGGCACTTCACTTTTGCGTAATCACGCCCTCAACGGTGTGTTCAACCAAATGGCAATTGATGGCTATCCAAGCGAGGCAATCGAGGGAATTCGTGATAGCTTAGACTGTAACCTCTCATTCTTCGGTAATGATGTCAGTATCGGTGTAATGTACGGAGTTTTGGCTGGCTCAATCGCTCTCTTGGTCGGTTTATTCGTGCTGTTTACCGCCCTCCGTGGCAAACGCAAAAAATAAGGAAAAAATAGGTAAAAAATACCCAAATATCTCAAAAAATATTGTTAAAATACTAATTAATACTATAAATAA
>DHMD01000013.1:0-2837 GCA_002405615.1 Christensenella sp. UBA4651
GCTTCTGCCCTTGACCTTGTGTACTTCGGATTGGAAATTTGCGGATTTATTATAATTGTATTGTGTATCGTACTTGTCGCTAGTATGATTGCTAGCGAAAACGCACGAGGAACACTCCGAGTACAATGTCTGCGCCCTTATTCAAAAAGACAGATTTTGTCTAGCAAAATTTGGGCAACACTATTCTTGGGTGTTATTCTGCTACTATTCAGTGCGCTGGTTCTGTTTATCGCTGGTTGGATAATGTTTGGACTTGACTTTACCAGTATCTTGGCGGTATTTAACTCGACAAACGCGTTCATAATCTCACCTATTGCTATGATATTTGTTTATATCGGACTGTTTGTGCTCAAAATGATTTTCTATATAATGCTCGCTGCAATGCTCGCTACAATGTTTAGGAACGATATAGCAGCAATTATTGTCCCAATATTAATTTATGTTGCAAATGCAGTCTTGGCATTTATCTTCACTACTACAATGTGGTATGCGTATGTGCCATTCGCTTGCGTTGACTTGTTCAAATTCTTCGGCGGCGGCTTCGCTTTGGCTGAAAACCCAATTTCTATTATTCTATCTACCCCACTATTCTATAATTCAAACTTTGTTTATAGCGTGAGTATGTTCGCTGGCTTATTGATTATTATGACAATTATTAGCCATATTTGCTTTAAGAAGCGTGAAATTAGATAGCATAATAATGGTTGCCCCCTAGCGAATGTAAATCAAAAACTCTATCAGAAACGATAGAGTTTTTGTTTATCATAATATTAAAATAGGTTAAATTTCTACTATTTCCTCGCTATCCAAACTGCGTTGCAAGAGTTCCTCAATATTAATTTTGCTTTCTTCTTTTAGCACACGCTCGAGTCTAGGCTTTGTTACTGGATTTTTGGGCAAAAATACAGTACAACAATCTTCGTATGGCAAAATGCTAATATCATATGTACCGATTTTGCGAGCGACATCCATAATGTCGATTTTGTCAAACCCGATTAGTGGTCTAAATATAGGAATATCAACTACGGCATTTGTTGTGTTGATGCTTTGCAAAGTTTGGCTTGCCACTTGCCCCAAACTTTCCCCAGTAATCAACGCCCCAGCATCGTTTTTGGTCGCAATATTTTCCGAAATTCTCATCATCATTCTACGCAGTAGTGTAATCATATAGTCAGGGTCGCAATGCTTGTGAATTTCCTCTTGAATATGCGTTACGGACACAATGTGAATACGCATATTACCCGTATAATCGCACATTTTCTTTGCTAGCGAGAGCACCTTTTCCCTAGCCAGTTCACTGGTATAAGGATAACTGTGGAAGTGAATTGCCTCGATAGTTAAACCGCGCTTTGCCAAAAAGTAGCCAGCAACAGGGCTATCAATTCCGCCACTCAATAGGAGCATTCCTTTTCCCGCAGTGCCATAAGGCATACCCTCTGCACACATAATGTCGTTGGTTGAAATGTAGGTGTACCCGTTCTCACGAATATCCACCTTAACCTCGACCTCTGGGTTGTGCAAATCAACTTTCGTGCCTGAAAAAGTGTCGAGAATTACCCCGCCCAACTGACGATTAAAGTCCATAGAATGTATCGGGAAAATCTTGCTCGCACGCTTTGTAGTTACTCTAAAAGTTTTGTTTTCCAAATCAAGTGCTTTGACCGCCTCACAAATTGCCGCTTCGTCTGTCTCAATTTTCTCCGCGACCGACAAACTGTGCAACCCAAAGACTTTGGTTAATTTGTCGATAATGCCCTTTAATTGGCTTTCGTCAAAATCGCTTATCTCATATCTTCCAGTAATTCTCTTGAATTCGAATTGATAACTAGCCAGTGCTTTTTTGATATTCTTGACAAGCGTATCCTCAAAAAATTTGCGATTATTGCCTTTCAAAAATAGTTCGCCATATCGTAAAATTATTACTTTCATTATTATCTCCATTAATGTTTTATCAGAGGAATTTCCTCTTTCAACGCAGCCAAAACAGTGTCGATTTCCGCTAATGTGTTGTATTCAGAAAAACTAAATCTAATGTTGCCGAGCATCGTTTCATTTGATTGTTTCATTGCTTGCAAAACTCTGTTCCCGACAGACTTGCTACTACAAGCAGACCCAGTGCTTACGTAAATTTGGTGCTTTTCTAGACAGTGCAGCAACACCTCGCCACGCACTTTGGAGAAGGAAACGCTCAACACGTTTTTGAGGCAATCTGACGGTGAGTTTACTCTGAAATCAAGCCCGCTTTTTTCCAAACCGTCCACAAAGTACTGCCAAAGCAAATCTATATGCTGCCTTTTTGTAATAAAGTCAGAGTACATAGCCTCTGCCGCCATTACAAAGCCCAAAATCCCAGCAGGGTTTTCTGTTCCTGAACGAAGCCCGTTCTCTTGTCCCCCGCCCAAAATGTGCGGTTTTATATTCACTCCCTGCTTTATATAGAGTGCCGCCACACCTTTTGGCCCATGGATTTTGTGTGAACTCATCGTATAAGCATCAACATCGGTATTCGCTAAATTATTCTTTATCTTGCCGAAAGCTTGCACACCATCGCAATGCACTCTACAATCGGGGGAAATACCCTTTACCAATTTTGCAATAGCAGCGATATCGTTGATTGCGCCTGTTTCATTGCTAACGTGGATACAAGAAACCAGCCCAACCTCAGGACTTAACTTACTTTTTAGGTCATTCAAATCCATTTTGCCGTCAGGAGTAAGGTTGACATAATCGACCGAGTAACCCATATTACTCAAATTTTTGGCAACCTCGTATACCGATGGATGTTCCCCGATTGACACTAGAATTTTTTTGTTCTTGCGTGCCAAACCGTTTAGCAC
>DHMD01000013.1:2865-12035 GCA_002405615.1 Christensenella sp. UBA4651
GTTTAGCACTAGGTTATTTGCCTCAGTGGCGCTACCTGTAAAAATTATGCGGTCATCAGGACTCGCTCCTAGCAAGTTGAGCAAAGTTTCACGAGCCTTGTTTAGGTCGTTTTTGACACAAATTGCGGGATGATAAATTGAGGACGGGTTAAAGAAGTTCTCAACGCTATATTTTGCCACAAACTCTGCAACCTCTCTGCGAGTTTGGGTCGTAGCCGAGTTATCCAAATAAATCATATACTCCCTCCTCTATGCACGCAGTTGCGCCTCAAAGTTTGTACCAAGTTGTCCCAAAATCTTGTCAAAGGCGGCATTGACTTCCTCTTGTGTGAGAGTAGAATCAGCCTTTCTAAAAGTTAGGTTAAAGGCAACACTCTTTTTGCCACTTGCTACTTGCTCACCCTCGTAAATATCAAATAATTCCACATCTTCGAGGATATTGCCTGCTGCCTTTTTGATAGACAACATCATATCGCCGACACGCACTTTTTTGTCAACTACTACTGCCAAATCTCTGTAAGCGGCTGGGAATTTTGGCAACGCTTTGATTTTTTTGAATTTCTTTGCAGGTAATTTGTCGAGGTTGATTTCGAGATAGTAACAATCCTCTTTGATGTCAAAGTTGTGAGTAACCTGAGGGTGAACCTTACCCACTAAACCTACTACTTGATTACCAATCATAATGCTAGCACAGATATTTGGGTGCATAAAAGGAATGTTTGTAGGTTTGTACGCAAAAGTGATATTTAACTTGCTAGAAATCAATTCTGCCAAACTTTTTAGTTCAAAAAAGTCTGTCTTGCCCGTAGCCAAGTACGCCAAAACCTTATTTTCAGTCGGAATACGGTTTTGCTCACTGCGGTCGTTTAGGAATACCTTACCGATTTCACAAATTTTGATATTATTATTTTTGTGGCTCTCATTGAAACTTGCCACACCGAGCAAACTACTAATCATTTGCCTACGCATAATGCTGTAATCTAGGCTCAATGGATTGGTAATTTGCACACAATCACGCAACTCATCATTCTCTGGTAGCAACAACTTGTCTAGTTCGACAGGGGAACGGAAACCATAGGTACGCACCTGATATGCGCCAGTTGACAAGGCGTAGTATAGGATTTCGTTTGCTAATGACATCTTTGCGTCCATTCCACCAGCCATAGATGCGGTATTTTCTCCGTAAGTTGGCTTAATCGCATTAAAGCCGTAGAAGCGTATGATTTCCTCGATAATGTCCGCAGGTTTGCTAATATCCTCCCTAATTGCGGGCGCAGTGCATTCTAGGTACTCATCATCAATTACTTGTGTCTTGATTTCCAAAGAATTGAGAATTGCTACCATTTCGTCAACAGGAATTTCGATTCCTAGCATTGCTGCAATGTCAGAGATTTTGACAACAACTACATTACCGTCCTTGCGAGGCTCGCCCACTCTAATGAGTCTATCGTTTACTTTACCAAGACCACATTCACACGCCAATTCCAAAGCCCTCTCCATACCGATACCAGCGAGGACAGAAGCGACACCACGCTCAAATCTCGCACTAGCGTCCGTACGCAAACCTAACGCCCTAGACGTGCGGCGAATACTTACACGGTCATAAATTGCACTCTCGATGACGATATTCTGGGTTGTATCCGAGATAGAAAACTCTTTTCCGCCCATTACGCCCGCGATTCCGATAGGTTTATCGCAATCTGCCACAACGACCATATCAGGGGTGAGAGCATACTCCTTGTCATCAAAACCGACCAGAGTTTCGCCAACTTTTGCTTTACGAATGATGATTTTTTGCCCAGCAATCTTGTCATAGTCGAATGCGTGAATAGGCTGTCCAGTTTCCCAAAGAATGTAATTTGTTAGGTCAACGGCGGCGTTCTTCGGCTTAATTCCAATAGCGTTTAGCCTGCGCTTGATAACTTCTCTTGACGGTGCAATTTGACAATCAGAAATTACGCCAGCATAATACAGAGGACAAGCGTCTGTGCAAACCTCGACCGAGAGAGGCAATTTTGCCTTAACTGCGTCAATAGTATATTTTTTTGCCTTAAATTCCCTACCCAAAGCAACCGCCAACTCTTTGGCTAATCCCATAACACTCTGGCAATCTGGGCGGTTTGCCAAAACTTTGATATCCAAAACAACATCATCTAACCCCAAAAATTCAGCGATTTGCTGACCTTCGTGAGCGGTCTCGTCAAGAATCATAATGCCATCAACTAGGGCGTTTGGATAGACTGAATCATCAATTTGCAACTCTTCCCCAGAGCATAGCATACCCTCGGACAACTCGCCACGCATATTTGTAGTTTTTATCAAAACACCGTTTGGTAAATCTGCGCCATCTAGAGCGCAAGGCACTAGTGCCCCCTCAAATACATTGGTAGCGGCGGTCAGAATCTGCACCATTTCGCCATTGCCTAGCGAAATTGTACAAATCTGCAATTTGTCTGCATTAGGGTGTCTAGCGAGTTTGACAATACGACCAACCTTGACTCTCTCCATACCTTTGCCGAGGTCGTGTACCTCCTCCACCTCAAAGCCGATATTAATAAATCTGTCTACGATTTGATTTAGACTAACGCCACTCAAATCAACAAAATCTTCTAACCATTTTTTTGTAACAATCATTTCTCTCTCCTACTTACTTTGCTTCAACAAATTAATATTATTCTCGTACAAATCTCTCAAATCTTCTACGCCGTACTTTAACATTGCGAGCCTATCCAGCCCGAAGCCCGCAGCAAAACCTCTAAATTTGTGAGTATCTATGCCGCAACCTTCCAAAACATTTGGATGAACCATACCAGCGCCCAAAATCTCTATATAGCCTGTCCCTTTGCAAGTAGAACAGCCTTTGCCACCACACTTGCCACAAACTGCGTCAATCTCAACACTAGGCTCGGTAAATGGGAAGTAACTTGGACGCACACGAATCTCGGTTTTCTCTCCCAAAATGTGCTTTAGCACCTGCTCGATTGTGCCGATTAGGTCTGCTAAAGTAACATTCTCATCAACGCATAGTATCTCCAACTGCTCAAAAATTGGCGAATGGGTCGCATCTACCTCATCAATTCGATACGCATTACCAGCCGAAATCATCTTGATAGGTGGGGCTTGATTTTCCATAGTCCTAACTTGCATAGCAGACGTGTGCGTACGCAAAACAGTTTCACTGTCTATATAAAAAGTATCCTGCATTTCCCTCGCTGGGTGGTCTTTTGGTACGTTGAGTTTCTCAAAACAGTACATATCTGTTTCAATATCTGTGCCGTCCTTTAACTCATAGCCACGCTCAATCAAAAAGTCGATGATATCTTTTTTAAGAGCCTCGATTGGGTGCATAGTCCCGAAATTTGCTGGGCTAACAGGGATTGTAACGTCTACACTCTCTTTTGCCAACTTTTCATTTAGAATTGCCGTACTGAGTTCGTTCTCTTTGTTCTTAAATAGAGAAACCAACTTATCACGCAATTCGTTGAGTTGCTCTCCCATTGCACGCCTCTCCTCAGCAACCATTTCACGCAAGTTTTTCATCATACCAGCCAAAGCACCGTTCTTACCCAAATAGTTTGCACTGGTTTGAGTGAGCATAACCTTGTCGCCGACATTCTTTAATTTTTCTCTTGCTTCATCATAAATTTTCTGTAAATTCTCTAACATAATTACTCCTTTTCAAAAAAAGAAAGACTCCCCCCTAATTTTAGGGCGAAGTCTCCGCGGTACCACCTAAATTCTCTATAAAATAGAGCACTCTCTCTGTTTTTACGCAACATATACGCCAATTGCCTACTATTATTTCGGCAATGGTGCTCCAAAGTGAATTCGTCATCGTACATAATGAGGACATCTCAGCCACTCGCCCTCTCTCTGTAAAATGCCAATAGATGACTACTAATCTTCTTCCACGCATCTCTATTAAATTGTATGGAATTATTATACCAGTAAATTAGCATCTTGTCAAGGAATTTTTTGATTTAACCTGGAATTAAGTTCATCATTTCATCAAGACTTGTTGAATTGAGATATGTGTCGGGAACTTTACCTATAATGATTGACTCGCATAGCAGAATCTGCGTATTCGTCTTGATTGTTCTGCTTGCCGTTGGCAACACCATACTCACTGACGCTTGCATATTCATATAGATACGGTGATTGGTCTGGTTGATACCAGCACTCGTAAATTCCGAATAAAAAGACGATGATAGTGTGCCGATTGGTTGCACCTTAAAATAAATATTAGGCCCGACACCTACCAAAAATGGTATACCAGATAGTGTGCCTAACGGAATATCCACTCCCTCACTTCCCGATAATTGCAAATTTTGTTGTGCTAGTTTGCCTACCTCTCTCGCTAATTTGTTGATAAGCACAGAGCGAACCTGAAAGGCGGTAATTTGCCCATTTGAATCCGTCTTGATTTCTATCAATTCATCATAGAGATTTGGCGTATTGATGACAGATTGGATAGCGCTACTGACCGATTGAGCGGTAATTGATTGGACTTTTGCCTCGCTAATTGTAATGATGACTGGGTTGATATATAGATTAAAAAACAAGAAGATTGACAACAAAATCGCAAACAAAATGGACAAGAATACTATAATCCTTGCCTTGTGCGATAATCTCCGTTTCCTTTTTATGCGCATACTAACATATATGCAAGATGACCTAAATTGTTTCATTTTTTGTCTGAATTTTGTTTTTGGGTCTATACAAATTTGTTTTTTTGTGTTATAATTTGAGTATAATTAGAGGTGAAGAAATGAAGTATGTAACTTATACAGACAAGCAAAGACGAGCACTTTGCTGGCAAGACAAAAAGTATATGAAAGAGCAAATTGACAAGGTAATGCAAGCCGTTGGCAAGCCTCAATTCGATATTAAATTTATGACGGGCGATTTGACCATCTTGTGCCTAGATAAACGAAAAGTTGCGGGATTTATACATATTCTACCCGAGGATAGTTTTTACGAAGGTGTAGAGCGAAAAGAACGGAGTGATGGTATGTATGTAGACTACATAGCAGTTGCTCCGCAGTACCAGCACAAACACATCGCAAGCAATCTCTATATGCTCGCAGTTATGGAATTGGAGAAACAAAAAGCGGAAACATTAAGTGCGGTTTTGCTTGATGAGTATAGTCGCAGAGCATTCGAAAAAACAGCAGAAAAACGAAATCTAGAAATCACGAAATCGAATGTTTGTTGCACTGAAACTATGGAATTGACAAAACAATAGAAATAAGCACCGAAAGGGTGCTTATTTCGTTTTACTACTAAAAATTAGTGCGACCAAGAAACCTGCAAAAATCGCTATTGCTAGTCCACCTGCTGTTGCGGTGAGTCCTCCTGTGAACACGCCTAATAGCCCCATACTTTGCCCTGCATCTATTGCACCACGAGCGAGGCTTGCCCCAAAACCGACTATCGGCACGGATATGCCCGAGCCCGCAAAATCATAAATATACTTGTACGCCCCTGCTGCCTCCAAAATCGCTCCGAGTACTAGAAATGTAACCAAGATTCTGGCACTTGTCATTTTGGTAGTGATAATCAATATTTGTCCAATTAGGCAGACCAGTCCGCCTATTGCAAAGACTTTGAGATACATTAATGGGTCAAACATTATTTCTCCTCCTCGTTTATAAATGATACTGCGTGAGCGATTGCTGGAATTGAATTACCTTGTTGACTAGACAATGTACTCATCAATGCTCCTGTGGCTACAAACAAAACCCTATTTAACTCGCCCTTTTTCATTCTATCGAACACATAACTATTGAGAATACTTGCTCCGCAACCGCAGCCGCTACCGCCCATAAAGGTCTTTTGTGTATTGTTAAATATCATTTGTCCGCAATCGCTATAATTGTTGCCCAAATGAAAGCCTTTGTATTCGAGTAAATCAATCAAAATTTCGCTCCCCAATTTCCCCAAATCGCCCGTCAAAATCAAATCATAATAATCTGGCGTTCTATTTGTTTCTATAAAGTGTGCGTTTAATAATTCTGCTGCCGCTGGTGCCATTGCGGCACCCATATTATTTACATCGGTTACATCCCAATCGACAACCTTGCCAATTGTGCCACATTCGAGTGTTATACCCTTATCGGCTTTACCCAAAATAGTGCAACCCATACCAGTTACAGTCCACTGTGATGACGGCGGGCGTTGCGTGCCTAATTCTAGCGGATAGCGGAACTGCTTTTCTGCACTGCTGAAATGACTTCCTGTTGCACAAGCGACTTTTTCTCCAAATCCGCCGTCAACAAAACAAGCGCCTAATAATAGTGATTCCGCCATAGTGCTACACGCACCAAAAAGCCCAAAATACGGTACTTGGAGCGCTCGTGCAGAGAAACTACTACTGATTATTTGGTTCATCAAATCGCCAGCAAACAAGGCACTAATATCATCCACATTTATACCTGCCGAGTTGATTGCTTGTGCAATAGTGTGATGCATCATCTTGAACTCGGCTTTTTCGTAACTTTTTTCTCCGTAAGCGTCATCTTTTAACACTTCGTGAAAATATTTGCCGAAATTCCCCTCCCCCTCCTTTGGCCCCACGAGGGAATAGCTACCTAGCACCTTGGGCTTGTTTGTAAAAAATATAGTTTGCTTACAACTCTTGGTCATAATTTTCTCCTTTATTAAAATATTATAGCCCAAAACGCGGATTGTAAACAAAAAAATGAAATATCTAGTAATACTTCATTTTGTAGATTATTGGTTAAAAATCGTGTATCACGATAGTATTTAGTTTATAAAGTTTTGTGAGCCTTGTGGAACTTCAACCTTACCATTTGCCCTTTGCTTCTTGGTTTTGTAAATGTTATATAGCAATATACCAACAGTTGCTATGAATGTGCCAAACAAAGTCCCACTCAAGACATCGGTAAAATAATGCACTCCGAGAATAATTCGACTCAATGGCACGAGAAAAATCATCACAGCGGAAATTGAGCAGACAACATATTTTACCCAAACTTTCACTTGTGGAGAAGAACAAACAAAATAGCACAAGAGGATAAATACGCAAGCGACACAAATTGAATGTCCACTAGGGAAACTAGACGAACTTTCGCTCATCCACCAAAGCGCTTCGTCTGGACGAGGGCGATTTATGATAAACTTGATGATTTTTTGAAGTACCCACGATGATAGAATTGTGCCTGCAAAGAACCAAAGTTTCGACCTAAATTTCCACACTAGCCCCATAATCAAAATTATCGCTATTATAAAGTATGTATAGCCGAACTCAGTGATAATTCTAAAAAACCAGTATACCCCGTTTCCTTTCTCCCCTCTCACCGAATACGCCCAGTTAGCAAGAGTAGAATCCACACTGAGAGGTGCTAAACCATTTGCGACAACTAAAATTAGTATTATCGCAAAACCTATAAAACTCGCTCCCATAGTAACAAACAGTGCTATACTTGCTCTTTTGCTCATAACTCCTCCAATTTGAATTATTATAACATAAACTTGCAAAATTACAAACAGAATTTGGAGGCTAGCGTAATTTTTACATATAATACGGATATTTAGTCAAGTGCTGAACAAGTTTTACTAAACCAACATAATATGTAATAAATATCGCTCAAAAGGAGTTTTTTGTTTGGTGAAAAGCATTTCCAAAGAGGAGGGAAAGACATATTCTGGCGGCAATGTAAGCAATGGCATTTCGCTACAAGCTGAAACTAATTTGACCTATAATAGAACAAGTGAAAAAGATTTTGCAGCACCTGGCGAAATTCTAACACAATCTCTTACTCTGACCAATAATTCCGCATCAGAAATATACAGTATTTTCGTTAAGGACTATATCCCTGACGGTGTAAGTTTTGTTCCCAGTACGGTATCAATCGGAGGGGCTTCGTTCCCCACTTACGACCCAAATACAGGATTTTATTTTAGAGGAACTTTGCCGACAGGCCATAGCCAAACAATGACCTACTCTATAAAAGTTGCTGACCCCATCTCTGATGAAATCACTTCCCTAACTCTATATTCGGATATTAATTATGGTATAAATGGAGGAGAGTTGACTCAAAAATCTAATGAAACGAAGATTGATATTGCATTTAGTGAAATTTCGATTTCAAAAACAACGGACAAATCGGCAGTGATTAGTGGACAAAAACTGGTGTTTCAGAGTGTAATAAAAAATATCGGTACTTTGGAGGATAGTGATGTATTTTTTGAGGACACCTTGCCACAAGGTGTTAAATTTGTCGATGGTAGCGTAAAAATTGATGGAGTGCTTTACCTAGATTATGACCCAAATATTGGCTTTGATTTGGGAACTATCCCCGCAAAATCACAAAAAACCATAACTTTTGAGGTTACGGTTGATTAAATTTTATTTTTTATTAATTTCTTTTATCGATTTTGTGTCACTTGTATTTTCTTTTTCACCTTGTGAATTGGCAGAGAAAAATAGGTGTAGTCCAAGAGCGGCATTAAAGCCTGTGGCGGCGAAAACGCTAAATCTTTCTACAACGCCAAAATATTCTGCTGGAACGATTTTCATACCCATTGCCCCAACGAGCATCATACACAACGCAACAAGCGCGCAAATCGCATAGGACTTATATTTTTTTGCTTAAATCCTGCAATTATAATAAGTACGAGCGAAACTATGGACAACAAAACAACCGCAGCGGTAGTAATCATATGCATTACATCTTGGAACGAGCCAGCATAGCCGCTAGTTGTAAGAGGGAACATTCTATACCCTACTGCCGAAACAAACTCCATAATTGCAAATAAGTAAACGCCTATCCTCAACAGATTTGTTTCACTTGTTAAACTAGGCTTTTTAGAAAAATTTCAACTGATTTTTTAACCTTGTTTTTGATTTAGCAAAATCAAAACTCAAAAAGCAACTACTTTTTATCTTTTTTGTTCATAAGTGTATAAACTCTTTTAATTGCGTCAAGACCTGCACTTTCTCCGTTTTCTGCCGCTTTTCCATACATTTCTATTGCTTTTTTATAATCTTGTTTTACTCCAAAACCATTTTCATAGCATATTCCAAGATTGTGATAAGCGACACCAGAATTACAATTTTTGACAGCAGTTTTGAAACATTTTACAGCTTCCTTTTTATTTTCCTTTACACCTTTGCCTTGCAAATAACAAAGTCCAATATTGATAAT
>DHMD01000035.1 GCA_002405615.1 Christensenella sp. UBA4651
TTAAATAAAATTATTTGGTGTATAATAATACATTATGAAAAGAATTACTAAAATTGTATGTACTATTGGCCCCGCCAGTAGCGATTTGGAAACGATGACCGCAATGTTTAACAGCGGAATGACCGTTGCCCGACTCAATATGAGCCACGGCACGCACGAGAGCCACCAAAAGCTCATCGACACAATGGCACCCTTACGCAAAAAGGGTCTAAAACTAATGATTGATACCAAAGGACCAGAAATCAGAATCGGAACTTTTGAGCAAGGCAGCATAATTTTGACTGAAGGTCAAAAATTTACCTTTACAACAAAAGATATAATCGGAAACAACGAAATTGTTAGCCTAAAATACAAAGACCTAATCAACGATGTCAAAGTTGGCGATAAAGTTTTCGCAAATAACGGATTATTGGTTTTGCGTATCACAAAAATAACAAAAACCGATATCATTTGTGAAGTCGAATTCGGCGGCAAATTAAGCAACAATAAGAGTCTAAATGTACCTGGTGTTGTGCCTAGCACCCCGTACATCTCACCATCAGACGAGGCGGACATTCTTTTTGCACTCAAAAACAACGCCGACTACCTCGCCCTTTCCTTTGTAAGCAATGCAAAAAATGTAGCAGATGTACGCAAATTAATAGCGCAAAACGGCGGCAACGACTCAATTCAACTGATTTCAAAAATCGAAAATGCACATGGTGTGAATAATGCCGCAGAAATTCTTGATATTAGTGATGGCTTAATGGTTGCTCGTGGTGATTTGGGCGTAGAAATTCCGCTCTACAAAATTCCGCCTATACAGAAAAAACTCATTTCCCTATGTAATGTAAAGAAAAAAATATGTATAGTAGCAACCGAAATGCTAGAAAGTATGACCAATTCTACCCGCCCTACTCGTGCCGAAGTAAACGATGTCGCTTCCGCCATTTACGAGGAAGCCACTGCCACCATGCTTTCAGGGGAAACCGCCGCAGGAATCAACCCAGTACTAGTTGTACAAACCATGGGGCAAATTATTGACGAAGTCGAAAAGCATATGTATATAATAAAATGCTAAAATACCTTATTTTTAACGCAAAATCTCAAAAACCATACTTTTATGGTTTTTGAGATTTTTTACTATATTTGCTACATCATTTCATAATATTTGACAAAAGCAATTTTCAAAAATTTTTGCCAAAATTTTTATAAAAACTCTTGCTTTTATACAAAAACTGTGTTATACTAAAAAAGTATCGCATATATGCCGAAGTGGCGAAATTGGCAGACGCAGCAGACTCAAAATCTGCCGAGAGCAATCTCATGCCGGTTCGAGTCCGGCCTTCGGCACCAACAAAACATAACCGAACCACTACAAAAGTGAGTTCGGTTTTTTGTATAAATATCCAAAACGCATTAACAAATCTAATGCAGAAAAATAGTTGACACAAAATGCTCGTTTAATATAATGAATAAATTTTGCATAAATTCTACATAAAAATACACAAAAAATTACGAAAAAATAAATAAAAAATAAGGGAAAATATTCAAAAAATGATAATAAATACGATTTTAGCAATTATTTTAACCAGTTTTTGTTATATCATTCTACCTTTTTTGATTTTACTATTGCCCAATAAAGCGCGTAAAATATGCGCCATTATCTCATTAATCGGATTTATAATAGCACTTTTGATGGGCGTATGGGGCAAAATTGATATTAACCGTGATTATATCTCTTTCGCCTTTGATTTCAGTGGGAGTTGGTGTGCGAAATCTATCAATCTAAGTTTTGATAATTTATCAAAACTCGACATTGTGATAAATCTCCTAATGTTAATTCCTGTTGGCATTTTTAGTTTTTATGCGATAAAAAAATATAATGTTGCGTTAAGATTACTTTTTGTTACGGCAATCGGGCTGTGCTGCGGCGCTATGATAGAATTAACACAATTTGTTTTACCAGTGCCTCGCTCTGTACAACTATCTGATGTCATTTTTAATGGAATCAGCACCTTAATCGGAGCTTTGATTTGCTGGCTATATTCAATTATAATAGATAAAATTAGGAGATAATTTCCCTTTTTTTGATTAAAACACAAAAATCACTAGCAGAGCAATACGGCGGGGTGGCGGAGGGCTAATTTTAGCCCTCCTTTGCGCATACAAGTATGCGCAAGAAGCTCTCGCCCGCACAGGCGTACGAGAGGCTTCGCCACCCCGCCCCCCTCACTTCACTAACAACATTTCAAAAATTTAATCAAAACAAAAACAGAATAGTCGTCCTATCCTGTTTTTTATTCTCATCGTAAATATAAATTAATTTGCATATTAATAATATTTATGACCGAAAAATCTAGTTCCAGCATTATTTAGTAATTTCAACACTTGAAACAGTTACATCAACATTAGTTCTGCACAACCACAAGTATCTCAACCCTTTAATCATATCCGTCTTTACAACCGTACCAGCAGTAGCACCCTCGTTGTCAATAACCTTGAAAGTTTCAGCGTCAGAAGTGTAAACAGTCTTGCTATTAGCGTCTTTTAGTGTAACTTGAACATTCATTTCATCGTTTTGAGCGGTAGTTAATTTGTAACTTACTGTGTAGCTACCCTTTTGAGTAATTGTGTAAGCCTTTGTGTTTGTGATTACATCACCACGAGCATCAACACCAGCAAATTGGTAAACAAACTTCACGCCATTTTCAGTACCCAAAAAGTAGGTTGGCAATTCGGTAAGATAAGCACCGTTTGTGCCGTTCAAAGCCAAACTCCATACAGAGTGCTTACCCTCTTTCATAGCAGCAGGGTCAATGTTTACAGTATAAGAAATGCTCATACCGTTTGTGTAGTCAAAGTTCTTGTCAGTCTCGCCAAAGTAAGTGTTTGCAGACCACAACTCACCCGTTACATTTGCAGCAGACCCTTTCAAAGTAACAGTGCCGTCTGCATTCTTTGTTACAGAACCATAAGGTTGCTCTGCACTGCCGCTATTTGTGTTAAACACACCATCTTGACTCAAATCAGCTTTCCACAAAGATGTCGGTTGAGCACAAGCTGCAAAGCCAAACACAACAGCAGCGACCAGCACCAGCATACCAATCAATTTGAATGCGGTAAGACTAGCGCTCTTCATTTTCATCATAAAAAATTCCTCCTAAATTCTCTGAATATTTATTCAATATTCTATTACAAATATATAGCAAAAAATTACCTAAAAGTCAAACGATTTTGCATACTTTTTGAATTATTTTGTCATAACCAAATTTTGCCGACATTTAGACAATTTTTTGATACCTTAGTGTGTGCATTTTTACCCACATTTATACAATTATCCTCATTACCTCTTTTATTAAATAGGATAAGCAGCATACAAAACTCAAAACTTCATCGCCTTTTTATATTAATATTCTATTTGTTACAAATTTCTCCCCCATTTTGCCCTCGACACTCCTTGCGCACAAATAAATATATAATTGCCATTATTAACCCACCAGCGATTGCACCCACTAGCAAAATTTCAATCAATTTTAATTCAGAACACCATTTTACAACCTTGCCATACAAATCACTCTCACTAATCACGCTCAACCCACTCCGCTCGCTATCCCCTCTTACAACCAGCCACTTACCCGAAACCTCGACCACCCTATGCGCAATAAGTCGACCATTTTCTCGATAAACCACAACATCACCGCACTCAATCTCCGCACCGCAAGCCCAAATTATAATATCCCCAACATTTATACTCGGCACCATACTGCTAGACTGCACCATTCCACACCTAAATCCAAACCCCAAAAGAATTACCGCAACTAGCAAAACAAAAACCAAAAAACCTAAAACTCCGCACAAAAACATACCAAAAAACTTCATAAAGCATATTTATTCATTACAAAATATACATATTCAAAAACACCAAAAATCGCATAGCAAAAAATTTTTTATAAAAATTCAAAAATTTAGTTAAAATTAGTAGACAAATGGAAAAATGTGTGCTAATATATGTATGTTCTTTTTTGAGGACAACCAGGGCAAGGTCAATTTGTACCATTCTTAATTTTCTCTTTTGTTTAAGAATGGTGCGATTCACTTTGCCCTTCTTTGTTTACTAGCCAAAAACCGTCTAATTACCCAAAAAATGGAGTAGGTAGACCGCATTTGGGCAAGCGGATTTACCCGAGAAAATACTGTTTAGGCAGTATTTTCTTGTTTTATGGCAAAATTGCGCATTTGCTGTTTACAAAAGACCAAAAATTTGCTAAAATTAATCACATAAACAATATTTATTTAGGAGAAAACAAAATGCTAGAAAAGCGTTATGATTTTAAGACAAGAGAGCCATTTTGGCAGGAGAAATGGGCAACGGATAACACTTATCGTTTCGACCCTAGCGACCAAAATCGCTATATGATTGATACCCCACCACCAACAATCAGTGGTAATATCCATATGGGGCACGTTTTCAGTTACCTGCAAATTGATGTAATCGCCCGCCACCAGAGGATGCTCGGCAAATCGGTATACTTCCCTTTTGGTTATGACGACAATGGACTCCCTACCGAGCACTACATTCAGCGTACTCAAAAAATCAACATGAGTGAGATTAGCCGCAGCGATTTTGTCCACATTTGTGCAGACACCACGGTCGGAATGAAGGGAATTTACCGTGATATTTTCAAGCACGCAGGAATTAGTGCAAACTTTGACGACACTTATTCTACCTATTCGCAAAACACTCAGAGGATTAGCCAGCAATCTTTCCTCGAACTGTACAAAAAAGGCGTAATTGAGCGTAGAAATTCCGCCTCACTTTGGTGTCCTACCTGCTGTACTGCCATTGCACAATCCGAGGTTGATACAGTCGAAATGGACAGTTTTATGAACTATATTAGTTTCGGTATCAAAGGTAGCGAGGAACGCCTAAAAATTGCCACCACCCGCCCCGAACTTTTGAGTGCGTGCGTGTGCGTATTTGTACACCCAGATGACAAGGAAAGAGCGCACCTCGTAGGCAAAACCGCAATCAGCCCAATATATAATAAAGAAGTGCCAATCATTGCTAACCCTGATGTCGCTCTAGACAAAGGTACAGGCGCAGTAATGTGCTGTACTTTCGGCGATGAGGCGGACGCAAAGTGGCAAAAGGAATACAGTTTGCCTATCTTGGAGGCAATCGACTACAACGGCAAAATGACCGCACTCGCTGGCGACCTCGAAGGGCTAAAAGTTGCCGAAGCACGCAAGCAAATCATCGAAAAATTGCGTGAAACGGGCATACTCTACGACCAGCAAGCGATAACTCACGCCGTTTCAACACACGAGCGTTGCGGCACCGCTATGGAAATTATGACCAAACCTCAGTGGTTTATCAAACTTCTAGACAAAAAGCAAGAAATCTATGACGCAGGGCTGAAAGTAAAATGGTATCCCGAGCATATGCAGAAACGCTTCCTCAACTGGGTAGACGGACTTAAATGGGACTGGTGTATTTCTCGTCAAAGATACTTCGGCGTGCCTTTCCCACTATGGTACTGCAAGGACTGTGGCGAAATTATGCTAGCAAATCCAGAAATTTTGCCTGTTGACCCTACGGCGACACAACCTGTATGTGCTTGTCCGAAATGTGGTTGCAAGGAGTTTGTCGGCGAAACCGATGTAATGGACACTTGGGCAACCAGTAGCCTTACACCGCAAATTTGTTGCGACCTTATCACCCACAAGGGGCTGGACGACACTTATACTCCGATGGATTTGCGTCCAAACGCACACGACAATATCCGTGTTTGGGACTTCTATACTATCGCAAAATCTCTCCTCCACTTTGGCAAACTACCTTGGGAAAATGTTATGATTAGCGGTTGGGGGTTGAGTGCAACTGGTACAAAATTGAGTAAGTCAAAATCAAATGGTGGCACACTTTCCCCTGATGAGGCTTATGCCAAATATTCCGCCGATGTTACCCGCTACTGGGCGAGCAACGCAAGCCTCGGCAAAGATGTATACATCAAGGACGAGGAATTTAACAACGGCGCAAAGTTGATGAATAAGTTATGGAACGCTAGCCGTTTTGTGCTGTCTTTCCTTGACGGATACGAAATGCAGAAGCCTGCCGAATTGCTCCCTATGGACTCGTGGATTATCGAATGTTACAAGGACACTTTCGCCGGCTTTGAGAGTGCCCTGTCTAAATACGAAATGGGTCTAGCCCTCAACGAGGTCGAGAAACTTTTCTGGAATTTCTGCGACAACTATATCGAAATCGCAAAGAACCGTCTATACAAACCCGAAATTTACGGCGAAAATGCCAAAACTTCAGCTCAATACGCCGCAAGTACTGTACTTTTGGGCTTGCTCAAAATGTTGGCTATCTATATGCCGCACATCACTGAGGAAATTTATCAGGACGCTTTCGCAAAATTTGAGGGCGGAAAGTCAATTCACCAAAGCGGTTACCTCAAACTTGACACCCCGCTCAATGCCAAAATCATCGAGCAAGGTAACGCCGTTTGCGATATCGTTGCCGAAATCCGTGGCTACAAATCTCGCAACAACCTTAGCCTAAAAGAAGCCGTAGAAACAGTAAACGCTACCACCCGCTTCGCCAACTTTGCCAAATCTTGCGCCGCCGATATCCAAGCTGTCGGTAATGTAACAAACCTAACTATCCAAGACGGCGACTTCGCAGTCGAGATTAAATAACCAATTAATTAAATACTATAGGAATAATACAATGCCAAAGTGTAAAAAAATATCACAAGAGAAATCTAACGGGCGTGTTTACACACCAGATTTTATCGTAAATAACATTTTAGATTTATCGGGATACATATCAACCAATATACTTTGCAAACATGTAATCGATAACAGTTGTGGAGACGGAGCGTTTTTAATGGAAATAGTAAAACGCTATTGCAAGGCGTGTTTAGATAATGGTTACACAGAAATAGAAATTAAAAAAGATTTATCAAAATACATCCATGGAGTAGAAATTGATGAATTTGAATGTAAAAAATGCAAAAACAATTTAGATAAGGTTACGCAGTCTTATGGGATAACTGATGTCTGCTGGGATATAAAAAACAGCAATACACTACTAGTACATGAATACGATAACAAAATGGATTTCGTTTTAGGAAACCCCCCGTACATAAGGATACACAATGTCAACGATGAATTGCAAATTAAGAAATTTTCATTTTCCCAGTTTGGTATGACAGATTTATTTATAACCTTTTACGAAATTGGACTCAATATGTTAAATGACACAGGTGTCTTGGGATATATTACCCCCAGCTCTTATTTTAATTCACAAGCAGCAACTTATATGCGGAAATACTTTTTATCAGAAAATTTAATTCAATCAATTGTTGACCTAAAACATCTACAAGTTTTTTCTGCCACAACCTATTCTGCGATAACAATCTTGAATAAAAATAAATACTCAAAAAACATAGAATTTTATGAATATGATTTAACTAAACAACAGCCGTATTTTGTTGACGAACTTTCGCCAAAAGATTTTTATATTTCAACGAATTTTATATTTTCCACAAAACACAATTTATCCCTTCTTAAAAAGATATACAATAATTTAGGACATTGTGATATAGAAGTCAAAAACGGATATGCAACTCTATGCGATAGTGTTTATATTAATGATTTCCAATTCGAATCTCAATATATCATACCCGCAATAAAAGCATCAAAAGGGTTGGTAACAAAAATGATTTACCCTTACGATGAACAAGCCATCCCAATTCCTGAAAGTGTTATTAGATTGGATACAAAATTATATGATTATTTAATCGCTCACAAACCAGAACTGCTAAATAGAAGTAAGAAAGACAGCGCAACAGAAAAATGGTATACTTTCGGACGCAGTCAAGCCCTTAAAGATACTTTCAAAGATAAACTAACATTAAACACTCTATTACGCAACAAAGATGATATCAAAATGCATGAAGCCCCCGCAGGAACTGGAGTATATGGAGGACTTTATATAATAAGTAATACATATGGATTTAATGAGATACAGGCAGTCTTAAAAACAGACGAATTTGTATCATTCATAACTCTACTAGGAAAGTACAAAAGCGGAGGATATTATAGTTTTTCAACGAAAGATGTCAAACTTTACTTAGATTACAAATTTGCCTATAACGGAGGTATATTAGCAAATGAATAATTTAGAATTTTTAGAAACAATTAGAGAATCTTTCAAAACCTATTTAGAGATTAACACATCACGGAGCACAGCAAAGCTAAAATCGTTGCATGGCAAAATTGCTAATGATTTACAACAAAAATTAGGAACAGAATTTACTGTACATGCTCAAGGATATAACGATGATAGAGAAAAAAGCATTCATGGTAGATATTATGATAAACGGGTTGATATTACTGTCTGCAAAAATTCCCAAACTGTCGCAGGATATTCCATAAAATTCGTAATGCGTAATTATTCACAAAACAGTAATAATTATTTTGAGGGAATGTTGGGAGAAACGGCAAATATCCGCACTAACGCTATTCCATATTTTCAAATTTTTATAATCTTTGACAAGGTACCTTATTTCGAAAACAGTGGAAAATTTTCTCGTTACGATATCATTTCATTTCATAACTTACAAAAATATATTGCTCTATCAAAAGACAACCCACAGAGTTATTACCACACACCTGATAAAACACTTTTAGTTTTACTAAAATTATGTGAAGCGGAAGATAATTCTTTTACATCATCACAAGAATATGCTAATTATTACACTACAAAAATTCATGAAAAAAATTTAATCAAATACTCTACTAATATATCAAACACAAGCTTTGACAATGGCGTAATTCTGAATGATTATTCAGATTTTATAGAAAGGACTTGTTATACAATTTTAGGCAACTTAAAAAATTAGTAAAATTAGAGCTCTTGAATACAAAAACCGCATGGCTTTGCCCCATGCGGTTTTAATTTTTTGCATTTTTTAGTCATTATTTTTTAAGGATTTTTACCTATTTTTTATGATTTTTCAGTATTTTTTATAAATTTTTTGCGAATTTTTTGACTAATTTTAATTACAATAATTTAATTTCATTAATTCAAAGTTTTTTATTAA
>DHMD01000025.1 GCA_002405615.1 Christensenella sp. UBA4651
GCAAATAAATATAAAATAAATTAAAAAATTGGAATTAATTCAACAAAAATTAGAATAATAAAAAAATCGGATTAAATTCTAATTTAATATTAAATTAAATGCAAATTAAACAAAAAGCACAAAACAAAATACTGTTTTGTGCTTTTTTTGCGATTTGGATAACATTACTATACTTAAAGATTGGAATAATGAAGATATAAAATATTATTGTAATTGCCCTATTCTGATTTCCTTAAAACATTCTTGATTGTTTCAATTATTTCCTTGCACCGCTTCTCGGACAAATGAAAATCATGAGCGACTTGCAACAAATCGCTTTCGGTAGGCTTTCCGTTCAAGTTTACGGTCATTTCGTGCTCTGGTTTATTTGGCAAACTTGTTATATCGTAGGCAGGAGATAATTTGTAACCTTTTAGGTTTTCATCATACAAAAAAGCAAAATTTTTGCCGTGGTCATCTCTGTTCTTATAAAATACATTAAAACACATTCGCCTAAATGCATCGTATAAATCATTTTCCCTATCAGCACTTATCTTGCAAACAACTTGAAATAGATGTCCATAATCTAGGTTAGGCAATCTATGGGTTGTTTCCAGTAGTGCGGATAACGAAATCATATGTAGTTTTTTGCCTCCTATTCTATCAAACCTTTTCGAACCAAAAAAACCACTGCCAATTTTTGAGTCAAACAACCTAAATTCATTGACATTTATTCCACAATCTTTGGCTAATTTGTTTGCCACAAATTCTTTTTTGCCGATAGCCTCGGGGTCAATAGCACAAGGGAATTTCACAATCCACTCACCATCAAAACAAATTATATGAGCCTTTGGTCGTGCGCCGCCGCTCGAGCCGCCGAGATTGAACACCATATCCAAGTCAACGCCTTCGACTTCATCATTTAGAATTTTTTCGGCTTCTTCGGCAATTCTGTCCAAATTATAATGTGTGTTTACAGTTTCTAGACTCTTGTTTGGTTCGTATTCCAACGCACCCAAACCATTTTTGTTTATTATATACAACCTTTGCAGTGGCGAAAGTCTATCAAAGTTAATGCCAAATTTATTCAGCATACGCCTAACGAGAAGTTCTCCCCACCCGTCTGGCAAGGAATCCCAAAACACGCCATACAAACCGCCAAAGGTGAGCTTGTCATTGATGTAAATTTTGTCTGATAACGGCAAGGAAATTGGCGAAATCGAGAATCCTCTTTTTATCCACTCATTATCATATTGAAAGGCTATACTGCCATTTTTTAACTCAGCCAAATATCCCACAATTCTATTGTTGTACTTGACATTTAGTTTTTTTATCTCTTCGATTTTCAATTAATACTCCTTTAAGTTTGAGACAATTTCTGTATTAAATAGCTTTTCAAAATCAGCAAGAGCATTTAATACACTCGCAATTTTTAATAGCGAACTAAAAGAAATCTCGCCCGTACTTTCAAATCTCCTTATTGACGCATAACTAACGCCCGACCTTTGAGCGAGCTCCTTTTGCGAAAGTTTGATTTCCTTGCGTCTTTCTCTAACCCTCTCTACAATTCCATTCAAAACACTCTGTTCTGTAAGAGTTTTGACAAAATCATTCAAATCATACTTATTTTTCATAATGCTAATATATTAGCACTTTATATGATTTTTGTCAACAATTTGATAAAATATTAGCAGTTTTACAAACGAAAAACAAGTACACGCTGAAAACGGCGTACTTGTTTCTTTTTGCTTATATTATTTATTAAATGTGTCTTTTAGACCGATGGTCTTGTTAAAAATTAGATGCTCGGGTGTGCTGTCTGGGTCGAGGCAATAGTAGCCTTTGCGGACAAACTGGAATACATCGCCGACTTGGGCGGTTTCGACAAACTTCTCTGCCAACGCCTCGCTCTCAGTCAATGAATTTGGGTCAAAGACATCATCAATGGTTGCACCGTTTGCCAAGGCTTTGGCTGGTTCTAGGTACTCCATTTTGGTGAGGTTGCCGATTTCACGGACGGTTATGCGGGTGATATTACTCTCCTCTACAAAGTGGATAGTACCCTTTACCTTGATACCGCTGTTGTCTGCACCGCTGCGAGTTTCGGGCAAGTACTCACATTCCAGGTAGTCGATAGAGCCGTCAGCCTTGAATACCACATTGTTACACCTGATGACATAGGCATTTTTTAGCCTAACCAGTCCGCCCACGATAAGCCTATTGTACTTGGCTGGTGGGTCGAGGCTAAAGTCCTCTTTCTCGATATACACGACACGCCCAAACTTGCTAGCGTGTGTGGTTTTGGGCTCTGCGTTTGGGTTGTTCTCTACCTCAATTGTTTCAGGGTCGCCTGTGTAATTAGTGATTACCACTTTGAGCGGGTCAAGCACCACCATTGCACGAGTGGCGGTACGGTTGAGTTCCTCACGGATATAGTAGTTTAAGTTAGAGATTGGTAGTATCGTTACCGCCTTGGTAATACCGTTGTTCATTACGAAGTTTTTGACTGCTGCGGCGGGGATACCACGCCTACGCATACCAGCGATAGTATACATTCTAGGGTCGTCCCAGCCCATAACCTTGCCGCTATTAACCATTTGTTTTAGGTAGCGTTTGCCAGTCAAAATATTTTCGATAGACATTGCGGCGAACTCGATTTGGCGAGGCGGATACTGCATATTAGGGAAGCAGTTTGCCACAATCCAGTTGTATAGCGGGCGGTGGTCCTCAAAAGAGGTATCGCAGAGGCTGTATGTTACACCTTCGAGAGCGTCCTCGATTGGGTGGGCAAAGTCGTACATTGGATAAATGCACCACTTGTCCCCTGTCTTGTAATGTGAAACGTGCATTATCCTATATATAATAGGGTCTCGCATATTCATATTCGGGCTAGCCATATCAATTTTGAGACGCAAGGTCATACTGCCGTCTGGATGCTGCCCGTTCTTCATCTCCTCAAAAAGGCGGACATTCTCCTCGATTGGTCTATCCCTATATGGGCTATTTGTACCAGCGGTTTTGAGGTCGCCACGAGTGTTATAAACCTCGTCTGCTGACAATTCGCACACGTACGCCTTGCCCTCTCGAATTAGGTTCATCGCCAACTCATAGAATTTATCAAAATACGCCTCACTAGAATAAATCACATTTTTGGGGGTGTAGCCGAGCCATTTTAGGTCTTCAATATAACTGTTGGCAAAGTCGCCATCCTCTTTGGTTGGGTTGGTGTCATCCATACGGAGGTTTGTATAACCGCCGAATTTTTTTGCCGTTTCAAAGTCGATAGTCCACGCCTTACAATGTCCTATGTGCCAATAACCACTAGGCTCAGGAGGGCAACGAGTGATAACCTCCACATTTTTGCCCGCACGCAAGTCCTCTAAAACAGCCTCCTCAATAAAGTTGCTAGGAGTGATATTATCTAATAATTCCTTGTTTATCATACAAATTCCCTCTTTGTTTTTACATCTTTTCCTTTTATGCTTTTATTATATAAAATTTTATCAAAATTTTCAATAGTTTTGCAACATATTGTAGTACTTTTGACAATTTTTACAAAAATTAAATATACACAACTTTCTTTATATAAGCTATATGAGAACGAAATGCAGTATTTAGATGAATATCAAAATAAATTGCAAAAAACTGTTGACAAATAAAATTTTAGAGCATATAATATAAATGTATTTAGATGAATATCAAAATACTTTTGGCAAAACAAATCTAGGAGAGGAGGTGCAAAATGAACAAGGTTTGGCACGCAATGGCGGACGAAACACGGCGAGAAATTCTCAAACTATTGCGACAGCGAGATATGTGTGCGAGTGAGATTGCGGGACATTTTGGCACGACACAGGCGACAATTAGTCATCATTTGAGCATTTTGCGTGAGGCTAATTTGGTAACCAGTACAAAGTCTGCACAGACCATCACCTACTCGCTCAACACGACCGTTTGGCAGGAGTTTTGCTGTGGGTTAATGAATTTTATGAAAAAGGGAAAAGGAGAAGAAAATGATTGACAAAAAGAATTTGGCAGTGCAAATTGTATGTTTTGCACTATGGGCTGTCGCTCTCGGTTATGTGATTTCGGTTAGTTTGCTCACGAGTCCTGTGGCGACACACATCAATGCTTTTAATGTTGTAGATGCGGTTGGGTCGGCGTTGTGGCTTTTGCCGCTCGGCGTATTAGTTATGATTTTGTCGATTTCGCTATTTATTTTTAGTTTCGTGAAAAAAGAGTACAAAAATCGTGAAATCATAAATCTTTACCTACTATCTATTGCGGCATTTATTATGGTAATCGGTTGGGTCTACTATGCGATTGCGGCGGGCGGATACGGTTTGGGCGACACAGTAGGTGTAAGTACGGCTATGGGGATACTTATTCCTTTTGGAATACTTCTAATGATTATTGGTAACTATGCTCCGAGATTGCAGCCTAACTACTGGTGCGGCTATCGAATCAAAAAGGCGATTGATAACCCGACCATTTGGAAAAGGACGCAAAGAGTTGGCGGTATTACCTCGGTAGTCTGTGGCTTGCTTATTATCGTTGGTGCAATAATATTCGGTTGCCTCGGACTCGATGTTTGGTCATTGATTGTGCTGGGCGTAAGCATAATCGCAATCATTGTTGCCCCATTAATTGCAGCATACTCTGGCGGCAATAATAGCAAACAAATTCCACAAAATAATGTAGAAAAAAAATAAATAAATAAAAA
>DHMD01000053.1 GCA_002405615.1 Christensenella sp. UBA4651
AACGGCAAATGGATTACAATCGTCGCCGAAAAATGAGACATACGAGCATCTAAATGCGTCGTCACTGCAATGCATGTTAGGTGCTCGTATACTCGTTGTAATTGTCATTTATTAAAAGAATTCTTGTCTTGCTTGTTCCCTTATTTCCGTGGTAGTTGCGAATGGAACTCTCGTTGTCAAGCCTTGTTCTGCGGCTACAAGTTGCTTGATGTAGAGCGTATTGACCGCCATATTCCATTGAGCAACAACATCGTTATACTGCTCGCGAGCGGCTGTAATTTCGCGTTGCAAATAAGAGTTTTGTTGCATTGCATCTTCCAACTCTTGGTGAGCCTTCAAATCCGGGTAATTCTCCACAGCGATTTGAACGTTGCGGTTGACGAGTTCGACTTGGTCGTTAAACTCGCTGCGTGCCACATCGTCGGTGTTGCTTCCTCCTCGATATTGAGCGATTTGAGCAAAGGTTTCCTTATCCAAATTGATAGCCTTGTCGAGAATTCTGGCGCAGTTTTTGAGGATAACCACTCTTTGTTCAAGATAGTTGTCAACTTGGGATGCGGCTTGTTGGATACGTTGTTGTAATCTTTCAAAGTAGGCTTTTGCTTTTGCCTTTTTGACGATAACAATGATACCACCGATAATAGGCGGAAGAAACCACATACCGACATTGAAGAAACCTCTCCACCCTTTACTCATTTCCACGGGGAGTTGTTTCGCAATAACTTTTACATCATTACCCTCTGCGAGGGGTTGAGCATTCATTTCATCTAATGAGTTTGCCATTATAGATAACCTCCAAAATTTATTATTGTTTCAAATCGATACGCAAATTATGTAAAATGGCATTCGATTTGTTCCAAACATTGTTTCTATCACTTTCGTTTTTAATGACCGTAGCCGTCGAAGTCTTCGAAGTCGGACAGTATTCCACCCACGGCACAGGCACATCATGGAATCGACCGTCTCCTCCAAGCACAGAAACGTAATCGACTTGATTTACACCGAAAAACGAGTGCCCCGTCACCAAAATAGTATCTTGTTTCTCATTTTTTTCGACAAGTGAAGTTTTCAAAATCGTCTCTGTTATAGTATCGGGGTCACGGAGCAACGACACGTCGAGAGCGTTTGCCAATACATCGGACTCAAATGAAGTGTAGTTACGCTCGTAGTTGCTTTTATATATGAATTCGCGCGGTTTTTGCTGCTGATAGAGTGGAATCGACATAAGCGGCGCAAGTTCGAAATATAAGTTGAGAAAATAGTTATCGTTATACTTGACAAATGCATCCTTGCACAAATCCACGTCATATATCCTGAAATCGTTTGAGTTTACATCAAAATTCCACTTTTGAGCGTGTTCGCTTGCGATATAGTTCAGTGTTTTTATTTTTACAAAATCAAAGTCATCGCCAAACGGATACGGAGTTTTTAGGAGATTAAGCATGTTTTTCTGTGCAAGCGGAGTGAACAACAATCTAAACTCAATCTCGTTGTCTCTGTCTATGGCGTTAAAAAGGGCTTCGAACTCAACGTTGCCCATCGACGTAAACGTATCGCCGGTTTTGAGGGCTTTATTTTCCAGTTTGGTTAATTTCTTTTCATACTTAGCGACGTATTTTTCTCTCTCCTTATCGCTCATACGCTCAGTGTGTCGGGATGAACGTGAAAAAGTGAGGTTTGGAGCGGCTTCGTTTCCGTAAATCAAACGTGTATACCGATGATAAAACGGCTTTGGTTTTATAACGCTTGCGTGTAATGTTTGAGACCTTTGAACCGTATGTCTGTTACCCTCGCTGTCTGTATAACTCTCCGTCCAAGTTATATACAACTCGCCGTAATATGTTTCGTTTCCCCAAGTTTGAGATAGTCTTCTCTCCTCTACAAACGGATTCCCTAAAATCTCCCCGGAAAAAACTCCTATGGTTGATTCGTTTTCCTTGAGGTTTTCGGAAAAACCATATTTATTTTTTAGCAAATCGAGTCTTCTCATATCGAAATCGGAATCGAGTTTGATAATAGGGACGGTTTTTTGCACCAAATCGGCAGTTGCACTGTCGCGGTACATCTTATAAAGCGGTGCAAGTTGCTTATAACATGTTGACAGCAACGTTTTCATTTTCTTTTCCGTTTCGTTTCTCAAAGAAACCGTATTGTTGATTTTAGGATTAATTTTCTTGACAATGGCAATGATAAGCGAAATACCCGACGTCAAGCCTAAGGGAAACAATACGGACGGAACTACAATTGCCGCCGTAGAATACGAACCTTTCAACAATGTCATCACAAGCAGGTATACGCTTACTGCAAATGCAAGAAATCCGACAACAGCGAAAAAAATCATAACGTTTCTTATTCTCTTTTGTTTTGCAATGTTTTTTTCTAAATCTTCAAACTGTGCTTTAACTTCGCGATATTCTTTTGCCGTCTCCCTATTTTTCTCCGGATTGATCCCCGATTGAGTCACCCAAGAATCGAACAGCTTGCCTGCATTATCGTGAAATTTTTGTTTGAAAGCAGATGAATACTCTTTGGAAAATTCTAATGTTTCAGCCATAAAAAAATTCCCCATCTTTTTTTTGATAATAGCATAAAACATAGCAATATTCAACAAAAACTTTTCCAATCGCTTATTTTTAATCTAAATTCGATAAAAAAATTGTTTTTTTCAATTTTCTCAAATTGTTAAATACAAATATCCAAAAAACACATATAAAGGAACTATCCTTCGTTTTTTTCCAAACGAAGGCTAATGTTTATAATACCTTGTAATAATTATAATCTATAAAATCAAAACACAAGTAGAAAATTTGTTAAAAAAGCCATTGTCACAACACAACAGCTTATTGTGATAGAAACTTGAATTTTCCAATTTAATTCAAGTGCTCAGCCGATACCGACAACATCCGACACATCCAAGTCTATATCGTCGACAAA
>DHMD01000014.1:0-2469 GCA_002405615.1 Christensenella sp. UBA4651
CAAAGTGGCGGATAAACCACACACCACCAATTATTTCCGCTCCCTGAACCGAGATTTACGATTAGACTATCATACTCGCCGCTTTCTAGCACAACATCATCATAACATCTCGTAGGGAAATATTCGCTCGTCAATCTTGCGTTTGCATCATAATTATATCCCTCTCTCTCCAAAACTAAACTAGCAACTTTACTAATATCATCTAAATTTTGTTTTACCAAGGTCATAGCTTCCGACTTTGAGTTCGCTTCTGATAATATAGGAGTTAGATATTTTACCAACTCATCTTTTACTTTGTATTTTACCTGCTGGTCTAAACTAAGATTACTATTTGCTCTAATATGTATACGCAAGAAACTATCCGCCCCAAACTCGGTGCTGGTTGCTTGCGTAGGCAAAAATAAGAAGCCAACCGCTAATACAAAAATTGTTACAACTACGCAAATTATTTGTTTAATGTTCATTTTTTCCACCTCTGCAACAATTATAGCCCAACTTGTTACATTTAATCAAAATTGTTGTAAAATAATAAAAAACCTAGATTTTGCTAGGTTTTTGTAGGTACTATGCAAGTACTATGCATTGCATAGTACTTGCTAATCCATTACTTTTTGACGATAAATTATTACTTTTTGGGGAGTATTGATAGGAAATTGCAAGTCAGGATTTTGTTGCATTATCATTTCCCCCGATACGAGGAGCATTTTGCTAGCATCCCAAAGAGTCTCTGCTTGTGGAATGATATAGTATCCTAGAGCGGCACTATTTTGATTGCGTTTTGCGCCAAGAGTAATATTGTTTAGCACTTTTTCTAATTCACTATTAACGATAGTTGTATATACGTTTAGTTCTGCCAACAAATCAATTTCTTTTGCTTTTTTGTTGCGAGCATCAATTTCACGAGGTTTTATATCCACTCGTAGTACAGAATTTTCTCTAACAATTTCGTTTTTGATACTCAAATCAAAAGGAATTTCCGCTAAAACTGACTCAATACTTCCCTCATCGTTATCCAACTTGTATACAACATCGCAGACCAACTTACCACTTACAGAAAAGCCTCCATTTTCCGCGTTGACGGACTGAACTACGATATTCCCCTCGCCAACACACAGAACTTTATCAATCCTGCTAGAATCTTCTCCTAAATTAATATTGCCGTCAATTTTCTCTATATTGCAACAATTTGAGGCAGACTGCTGCTCAAAATCGGCAAATTCCGTTTCCAAGATATATTTAGGACAAAAAGCGTCTACTACCGCCTCGACAGACTTTGCCTGACCGATAATTAAGTTGACTTTTATCTTATTATCTAGCACAACAGTACCTTTAGCACTATTGATTTCACCAGTCAATTCATAAGTCGTGCTAATATTTTCTAGGCTTGCGTTTGCAAAATCGCTAATAACAACACCGTTAGCCAAAATCTCGTGAGCAAATTCTTGGATATAGTGATGATTTTTGAGTTTTGGTTCATCGTCTGCTGTTAGATAAATCATATTGCAATAAATCTCGCCTTGCATCGCAACAAGGTCATTGCCCGCCTCGACATTTTTGAGAACGGTTGTAGCATCAATACTCAAAATACTAGAAATAGAGGTCGGCAAATCGAGTTCCACATTCAAATCAAATTCTTGGGCAGTAGCAGAAACAATATCAACATAATTTATAATATCTTTTTTCTGCTCTGCAATTGGGTCAACACTATCCAAGATTTGTGTGCATTTTGCAACAATCAATATTGGTTGAGTAGCGACACTCGCAGTAAAGCTCACCATATTTTCAGATGCTTGCACACTATTGATATTTACAACTTTTGCTGTTGCTAGCATTTGACTTTCCGTTGTAATTTCAGCATTGATTACAGGCACGCTAAACGATGTGGTGGTGTTTAGATTTGCGAATGTGCCGTCTGTATTTTGTATCAAAACATTAGAATGAATCTTACCCTCAATTTGTGCGCTGCCAGTATTTGTGATAATCGAATCTACACACGCCTTGTTTGAAATAGAGATTACTCTCGAAATTGTATTATTTCCCGCAGGTAGGTTGACAACAACCGGCGTTATTTCCTCTCGCAAGTCCACTGAATAATTTACCTGCAAATCCTTTTTTGATGGTTCGAATGGCATATAGTCCTCCCAAATAATATTGCTATAATTTATTATTAGAGGACTCAAAATATACCTAAAATTATTTTTTGATGGCAATTTTTACATCGCCACAAAGCACATCACAAAAGCTGTAACTCAATTTTTTGGGTTGAGAATACACCTCGACAAGGTTCGCCATTTTGCTCTCGTTAGGAGCAAGAGGAGGCGCAACTTTCTTCTCACTCGTGATACTCACGACAAAAACACTATTATAAATATCCTCTACTACCCCTTCATAATTAACCAATTTTTTACGGCCGAGATTGACCTGCATTTTGATATTCTGACCTTTCAATTTTTCTATCTCTTGCTTTAC
>DHMD01000014.1:2500-3405 GCA_002405615.1 Christensenella sp. UBA4651
TTTACCAAATCTAGGCTCTTTGTAATTTTACGCATATTCACCTACTTTTTGATAAGTTTATCCTTAAAAATCTTTTTTATACAAAATGGGCAAAAACAGAAAAAGCCCCCAAGGGCTTTCTAAATTAATTTGAAGCAGATTGTACCGCCGCCTTTTCCTCGGCTTTACGATTTTTCTTGAAAAACTTTTTGATAACTTTGGTCAATTTTTTGACTGCCTTATTCTCACGGAAAGTACTACAATTGAGCATCATATCACTCTTTTCTACATAGAGTTTATCACGGTCGGTAAAGTTGACATCTGCCAAATCTTTATCTATAACATCGGCAGAGAACTTGGCACGCTTCTCAAAAAATTTGGGAGCAATCTGCAAGTAAATCACATAGCTAGTTTCACTCAAAATTTCGTAATTTTGGTTATTAAACATAGTCGTTGGACTCAAACAAATTACAGTGTTTTCAAAGCCTGCGACATTCTTGACAACTTTGTCCTCACATTTTTTGATAAAGTCTGTACCGTCTTGGTCGCCCAAAGCCTCATTAATATGTTCTGCATCGCCCAACTCAAACTCCACCATTTCATCAACATTGACAAAAAACATCTCGAGTTTTTCGCTCAACAGTTCGGCGACCTCGCTTGCATAATTTCCCAGCAAACATATTAATGCGATATTTGTCTTCATCCTTTACCTCACAACTATTGATTATTAGTTATTATAATATACCAAATTTTATTGAAATAATCAAACAAAAATCACATAAAATACCAAATTTTACTTTTTTATCCATAAACTTTGCTACAAAAAGAGAAAACCTCCCAAAATTAGAGAGGTTTTCTATCGAATTTGTGTCGGCACAATATTATTTGCCAGTCTGCACATTTCTTGCAAAAGTTCAATTTTGAGT
>DHMD01000049.1 GCA_002405615.1 Christensenella sp. UBA4651
TTGTGTATGCACTGATTGAGTATACCGCCGAGTTTGCTATCTCTCTCCAAAATAACACATTCCGCCCCTGTGCTAGCCACGCCATACGCAGCAGCCAGCCCACAAGGGCCGCCACCGATAATCGCTACATCGGTCTTCATCATTTGGCCTCCTTCTGCACTTCGTGTAGCAAAATATTGCTACTCCCGCCGTGCAAAGTTACATCTTCCATAGGCAACCCCGCCTCATCAGCAATCAGTTTAATGAGTTTAGGCAGACAAAAACCACCTTGGCAACGCCCCATAGTCGGACGAACACGGCGTTTTATCCCGTCCACCGTCCTAGGGTGCAGCGGGCTACGCAGAGCGTCTAGCACTTCGCCCTCGGTAATTTTCTCGCAACGGCACACGATTTTGCCGAAACTTGGGTCAGATTTGATGAGTTCACGCAATTTCTTTCTAGGCATTTCCGCAGTGTTGATATATGGCTTGCGTTCCACAAACTCGTGAGGGTGAGTTTCCACGCCGTCTGCAACTAGCATTTCGGTCAAATACTCGCCGATTGCAGGAGCGCTGGTTAGCCCAGGCGAGCAAATACCCACTGTGTAATAAAATCTCGAATTTGGCTTCTTGTCGATAATAAAATCATCGCCCGATACCACACGCACGCCCGCAAAAAGTTTGATAGTTTTGCGGTAGTTTGGCTCTCGAACCGATAACAAAACTTTCTCCTTGATAATCGCAATTCCCTCTGCGTCTACCGTAGTATCTTCGGGTTCGCAAGGTATGGCAGTCGGACCAAACATAATATTGCCGTGTAAAGTTGGAGTCGCCAAAATTCCCTTGCCAGCCTTGGTAGGTAGCGGGAAAATCGGACGGCTAACAAAGCCATTTTGCGATTTGTCGAGCAGGATATATTCGCCCTTGACATATTGCATTGGGAAGACTTGAGCCCCAGCGAGTTCGTTGATTTTGTTTGCCCCAACGCCCGCACAGTTTACTACATATTTTGCAGCAACCGATTGCGTGTCACTAGAAATAATGTATCCTGTTTCCGTTTCCTCAATTTTGTTTACATCGTAATCAGTCTTGACTACACCGCCGTTTACAACCCCCTCCTCGCAGAGCGCAATGCACACAAGATATGGCGAGATTACCGCTCCAGTCGGAGCAAATAGCCCAATATCGATACAATCCGCCAAATTCGGCTCCATTGCGTGGAGTTCTTCCCTCTCGATAATTCGCAGTCCCGAGACGCCATTTTGGATACCACGAGCGAGCAGTTCTTCTAGTGCCGCTCTCCCACTCTCGGGCGAAACCACCAGCGTACCACACTGCTTGATTGGCACATTTAGCCGCTTGCACACGCTAGGGAAAATCTGACTGCCTCGAATGTTGAATTTGGCTTTTAGCGTGTTTGGCACTGGGTCATATCCCGCATGCACAATACCACTATTTGCCTTGGTACTGCCGTTACTCACATCGCTAGATTTTTCTAGCAGCACTGCACTCACGCCTTTGCGAGTTAGTTCGCTAAAAAGGCTTGCCCCCACAATGCCTGCACCAATAATTGCTACCTCAAAGTTCTCCATAATTACCACCTGTATTTTAGTTATATTACCTATTTTAGTTATTTTTATATCCAAAGTCAAATAAATTGCTTTTAGTATAAAGTTTTTATTTGTAAAAAATTGAATTTAATGGTAAAATAACATTAGTAAAAAATTTAGGAGGCAAAATTTTGGCAAAGGATAACAGAAGATACATAATCACTATCGACCTAGGCACGACCAGTATTCGCACAATCGCTTTTGACACTCAAACCAACTTATTTTTTGGCATTGCGCAAAAGAAATTGAAGCAGTACTACCCCAATACTGGCTGGGTGGAGCAAGACCCCGAGGAAATTCTCAAAATCATCGACTCATGTTTAGCCCAAACTACCCGAGATTTGGCGGAGGACACAATCTACGGGCTAGGTATGACCAACCAAAGAGAAACTTTTGTCGCTTGGCGGAAATCGACTGGCAAGCCACTATACAACGCAATCGTTTGGCAATGCCGCAGAACACACGAACTGTGCCAAGAAATTTTGAGCAACAAAAAATTAGCCAACAAAATTCACCGCAAAACAGGGCTATTTGTCGACTCATATTTTAGTGCAACCAAAATGAACTGGCTGATAAAAAACAATAAGGAAGTTCGCCAAGCGCTGGTAAATGAGGATTTGTGTTTTGGCACAGTGGATAGTTTTGTCATCAACCACCTTACCCAAGGCAAAGTTTTTGTTACCGACCACAGCAACGCTTGCCGCACCCTGCTATACAACTTGCACACCCAAGATTGGGACTACGAGCTGATGGACTACTTCGAAATTCCTCGCCACACACTCCCCAATATTGTTAATTGCGATGAATATGTCGGCGATACAGTCGTAGGCGACAAGACAATCAAAATCGGCGGAATATTAGGCGACCAACAGTCCTCACTATTCGGTCAAGCTTGCACAAACACTGGCGAGGTCAAAACCACCTTTGGTACGGGCGGCTTTATGCTGTGCAATATGGGCGAAAAGCCGATTTTGTCCAACAAGCTCCTCACCACCGTTGCGTGGAAAACCAAGGAGGGCATTTCGTACGCCTATGAGGGCAATATGTATAGCGCAGGTGCGTGTATCAACTGGCTGCAAGACAGCCTAGGGCTAATCAGCAACCCTGGGGAAACCGAAACGCTCGCAAATTCGGTAGAAGATAGCAACGGCGTGCAATTCATTCCCGCCCTATCGGGGCTAGGCGCTCCTTTTTGGAAAAGCGGTGCAAAAGCACAGTTTTGCGGGCTGACCTTGGGGTGTACCACCGCACATATGGTGCGTGCCGTACTGCGTAGTATCGCTTACCAAGCCCGTGCGGTTTACGACTGTATGAGTCAAAATATCGAAATGCGACATCCAATGCGTGTGGACGGCGGAATGACCAAAAACAATACATTTATGCAGTTTTTGAGCGACATTCTCCACGCCCCTATCGCCCGCTCGCAAGAGGCGGAATCGACTAGCCTCGGCGCTTGCTATATGTGCGGGCTGGCTTTCGGTGCGTACAAGTCGTTAAAGGAAATTCACAAACTCTATCGCACAAGCAATACCTATTCTCCAACCCCTCGTGATTACGACCGAGAAGCCCATTACAAAGATTGGCTCAAACTCATCGATAAACTGTAATTTGACCCAAAAATTACTTATAATGACAAAAAATAGAAAGCACCATTCGGTGCTTTCTATTTTATTTTTAACATTTTTAATATTTTCAACAATTTTAATAAATATCAGCAATTTATTACTTATTTTTTATTATTTTTCTGTTAATTTTTTCACTATTTTTTGAGCATTAAATTTTACTCAAAATTATTTGTTTTCCTCAACATTTTTTGCCTTGTCTTGTGGCTCTTGTACAGCCTCAGGCTCAACGATAATCAAGTTCTTTTTGTCGTCTAGGAAATTTGCCTTGATAGTGGTTTTGTTGATAACTTTATCAAACAACAATAGAACTGACGGCAATACAAACATAACAGCAATTACACTAATCAACGCACCACGGCCAATCAATCCACCGATTGATTTGAGCAATGGGAGTGAAGAAATAAAGTGAATTGAGTATGCAGCAACTACCAAGATTGAACCCGAAGTAATAACCGTTGGGAACGCAGAGTTAAGAGCTGATTTGATAGCCTCTTGCTTCCCTTGAGACTTACGGAAGAATACATATCTATCCGTCATCAAAATCGCATAGTCGATAGTCGCCCCCATTTGGATAACCATAGCGAGCAAGTAACATACAAAGAAGATTGATTCGCCAAAGAATGTACCAACAGCTAGGTTAATCCAAATAGCACCTTGAATCAAGAATACCAACAATACAGGGATACTCAAACTACGCATCAATAGCAATACGAGCAAGAATACACCAATGATTGTAATAAGGTCAGTACGAGTACGGTCGCCACCGAATACGTCCATAGTGTCAATCAAGTTTTGTGTTGAGTTGACAATGTAGAAGTTGTCATAAACACCAGTCTCAATATAGTTTGTCTCTATCATTTCACGCAATTTGTTGATAGTGTCAATCGCAGCCTGCTCGTCAACATTAGCGTTGATGTTGAAAATCAATCTAGCGTAATTGTCGCTATAATACATAGCCTTTGCTTCCATATCAGAAGCATAACCGCTAGCCACAGCCTCAATCACCTCATCGCAATACATATCAATAATAGTCTTGTGAGCTTCTGTATCTACCTCGACATGCATAGCCTCAGCCAATTGGCAAGACAACAACTCACCGCCCTCATCAACGCCGTATGTCGCAAAAATTGAGTTAACAGTTTCACTTGTCAAGCCATACTCTTGCATAATTGTAGCCTTGTTGAGTTTGCTGTAAATTCCAGTAGCAGCGGTTTGATTACTCAAAAGTCCCTTGATATAAGGGTAGTTGTCTAGGTTGATTTGCCCAGCCTCTGCCAACTGCTGCATACCAGCGATTACCGCATAAGCAGGCAACACATCGTCCTCGGTCAAGGCTTCCGCAGCCTTATTCTTGATATTAGCGTAAATACCAGCAAACACAGCCAAATCAGCATCGCCTAATGAACTAATCTTTGAGTGCATAAAGGTGTAACTGCCTTGCGTGTAAATATTAAATTCACTAGCCTCACTAGCCGAAATTTGGATACCCGCCAAAGCCGCATATTTCGCATCAGCCGTAGTCTGCAATCTTTCAAAAGAACCCTTGATAATATCATTATTATTATACAAGGTTTCTACAACTTCGTACATATACAAGGTGTCAGTTTCTGCATTTTTGTTGCGTTTTGCAAAAACTGCCTCCACAGCAGTGCCGTCAAGTTTGAACCTATTCGCAATTGCAGTCTTATCCATTTCTGCAGCCAAAGCGATGTTTGCAAACCCACTCGCCTTGTTGATAGTAATTGTGCCGTCCTCATCAATAGTTAGGTTCATTGTATCGGTCAATAGTTGCTTTTCTTTATCAACTTGACCTCTTGGCACCATAACAACCAAGGTGTTTTGTTTGCCGAAGTTATCCTCGATGACTCTCGCCTCGTTCGCTAGTTGGCTACCTTGCAAGTGGTTGTCTACCACATATGTAAAGCTTACATTTTGTTGTAGCACGATACCACCCACAATCAGAGCCAGCATAATGACAGGCATTATCCACCTTGTCTTATGAGCGAAAGTACCCAACTTGTTGAGTCTTGGCAAGAAACTCTTGTGTTGCCAAGAGTACATAGGTTTCTGAAACATTAGGATAACACTCGGCATAAAGAACAACACAGCCATAATACTAATAGCCACACCCTTTGCCAAAACGACACCGAGGTCTAGACCAATCTTAAAGTCCATAAAGCAGAGAGCAACCAAACCAACCAAAACAGTTAGCGAACAAGCCAAAATCGCATTAAACGACCCAGCGAGCGCCCTAGTCATAATCTCCTTTGGCGTACCGCCCTTTTCGCTCTCCTCTCTGTACCTACTGCACAAAACAATACAGTAGTCCATAATAATCGCCATCAGCATAATCGTACTAATGGACTTGGTAATATAGGAAATTTCGCCCATAATGAGGTTTGTTCCCATATTGATAATGATAGATGTACCGATAACAATTAGGTAAATCAGTGGTTCAATCCAACTGCGTGATGTCAGGAACAAAATACCTAGCATGATTGCCACCGCAACCAAGAGAATTATCCACATCTCATTTGTAATTGCATTTTTTGATGCCGCAGCATCTACCGAATCACCACAAAAAGCAGCGTCCGCCTCCAAAGTTTTGCACATTTCACGCAACTCATCGAGTGCTTGCTCGGTTTCTAGGTCGTAGTTGCCGTGGTCAAAAAAGATTTGAATTAATCCCGACTTTTTCTCGGCATTATAGTATCCACTACTCTCCTTAAAGAAAATCGCATTTTTTACACCAGCAATATTGGCAGCTTTCTCCGCTACCTCCTCAACTTTTTCAGGAGTGGCATTGGTAACAACAATACTAGCCGTACCACTACTACCGAACTCGTCAGACATTACTTCGAGTGCAATCTTTGTGTTTGAATCACTAGGCAAATACTTGGTCATATCGTAGTTCGTGCCAACCATAGGAATTAGGATTAAACTAGCAATGATTAGCGCAATAAAGAAACCAAAGAAATACCATCTGCCCTTGACAACAAAATCAGCAATCTTGTTTGGAAAATTCATCTTCCACATCTCCTTTTAATAGTAATTATTATATTAAAACAAAAAAGTTTTTGCGAATTTATCATATTTAGAGTAACTCAAAATGCCGAAATTATCCAAATTCCGCACCTCAAACGTTATAAATATTCACCACTTTTTTCACCCAATTTGTGAAAAATTCGCCTCAAACTAACGACTTAAATTATACCACAAAAATTGTACAATGCAATATTTTTTTGTCTATTTTTTCAAATTGAACAAATTGTACATTTTGTCTAAAATTGAGAGGGCTTTTCTCCCACCAAAAATTCGGAGTTTTTGCTTAAATTTAGCAAAAACTTTTGTTTTTTACATAGTTTTTACTCATAGTCAGCAAAAACTTTACTGCTATATCCTCTTGTCGCCCTAACTCCCACTTCGTAGCCTAACAGGTATGTGGACTACGCCGCATACGTACCACACAGTGCGGATACACCAATGTCTCCTCCCTTGTGTGGCTTGTCGAAGGAACTGTTAGGGGCTTCGCACCCGAACCCAATTACAAAAAAGATTTCTTCCTCTTTTATTCCACTCCTCTCCCCCTCCAAACTTTATCTATTACCAAATTAATATTGCATTTTTTACCTAATTATTATTGTATTTTGCGGCGATTTAATATATAATAGAGGCAAAGGAGGAATATATTATGGATATGGCTATAATGATGTGGATTTGGCTTGCGGTAATCGCTGTTTCGGCATTTATCGAGGCGTTCACTCTACAAATGGCGAGTATATGGTTTGTACCGGGCGGACTGGTCGCACTAATTTTATATTTTTGCGGAGTCAGCTACGAGTGGCAAATTGTCGCTTGTATCGTAATTTCATTAGCATTGCTATTTAGTTTGAGAGGTTTTTGCCTCAAAGTCTTGTTCAAAAACAAAGTAGATGACAAGACTAATTCGGACTCTTTGGTCGGGCAAAAGACCCCGCTAATCAAAGCAATTACTGAGGACGAAAAGGGCGAGGTAAGAATCAACGACATCGTTTGGACAGCTGTTACCGAGGGACAAGCCAGTATCCCCGCTGGCACTGAGGTAGAGATAATCGCCATTCGTGGCAATAAGCTTATTGTGAAACCTGCCTCAAAACCCGAGTAAAATCTAAAACAAAAAACAAAACAACCACAAAAGGAGTAAATTATGTCACCAATTTTAATCGCAGTTATAGTAGTAGCCGTAGTAGCATTTATCATACTCGGCTTCAGTATCAGAGTGGTACACCAATCAACCGCAATCGTAATTGAGCGTGTCGGTAAATTCAACCGTGTCCTAGAAACAGGTATCCACTTTGTAATCCCATTCTTTGAGAGAGCGGCGAGCAAGCCAATTAGCCTAAAAGAGCAAGTAAAGGACTTTAAGCCGCAACCAGTTATCACAAAAGATAATGTAACAATGCAAATCGACACCGTTGTGTACTATCAGGTTACCGACCCAAAACTTTACACATACGGCGTGGAATACCCAATTTACGCAATCGAGAACTTGACCGCCACTACTTTGCGTAACCTTGTCGGCGAACTCGAACTCGACAGCACCCTCACCTCTCGTGATACAATCAACAACAAAATGCGTATTGTCCTCGATGAGGCAACGGACGCTTGGGGTATCAAAATCAATCGTGTCGAACTCAAAAACATTCTCCCCCCAAAAGACATTCAACAGGCAATGGAAAAGCAAATGCGTGCCGAGCGTGAACGCCGTGAGGCTATTCTAAAAGCCGAGGGCGAAAAACGCAGTAATATCCTCGTTGCCGAGGGTGAGAAAGAGGCAGAGGTTCTCCGCGCAGAGGCAAAACGCCTAGCACTTATCAAAGAGGCAGAGGGTACAGCAGACGCTATCAAGTTGATTATTGACGCAAAACCTGACCAAGCATATCTAACTCTCAAAGGTTATGAGGCTCTCGCCGCAGTCGCTGACGGTCAAAGCACTAAATTGGTCGTACCAACCGATATCGCAAATATCACTAGCCTACTCGCCACTCTAAAAGAGAGCGTAAACCTCCCAGAACCTACCAAAAAGAAATCAGAAAAATAAATAAAAAGCCTCAAATTTGACTATCCTTAATTTAGGACAACATTCAAATTCGGGCTTTTTCTTAATTATGCAAACGCTCCTCCCTCCCAAATATTAAACAGTTTCCTCCCCGAATAATCAAAATCGCCACCCAATCACTTGAAAAATTTGCAAAAATTTACTATAATTATTCCAAAGCCCCTCGCAGAGTAAAACTACAAAGCGAAAAGGAGACCCCTATGCAGATGAAAGAATATTGGTGCCAGCATTTTGATTATGACGACACAAGAGTCATAGTCCTCGATTTTGACGGTGTACTGTACTCCGCCCCAACTTATGATTTGGAGTATGCAGATTATCTTGCCCGTATGGTTAGCATTTTGAGTATCGAAAACTGGTCTATCGGGGACGCACGCAAAGTCCTCGCCGCAAACAACATCATAGACTGCAAACTTTACGAACACCAAGATATTCGCAGTATTTGTGAGGATAAACTAGGTATACTAATCCGAGAATATGACGACTACCGCCTAGATAACCCCTTCTTTCCTCGCAAAAGCAAAATACGGACAATTTCGCCCGAAATCCTTAAAAGATTATCTCAACGAAGCAAACTAATCATAGTTTCAAACGACTCCCTCGCAGCAATCCAAAAAAAGGCAGAAATCCTAGGAATCGACCTCTCCGTATTTACCAACGCCTACACCCCCACACCATATGACGATACCGAGGCTTTTGATAAGCACGCTCGCTACCACCAAATCATCAATAATTATATTCTTCACGGCACCGAAATTTACGCTGTCGGCACAAATTACTACACCGACATCGCCCCACTGATTGACGAGTTCGGCGCTGGGCTGCTAGCAGACCCCACGAACTGCCACGATACTGAAATGTTTCTAGAAGACAAATTCCTAGGAGGTAAAAATGGTTTTGTGTAATAATCGAGTTTTTGCCCTTGTTTGGCGCATTTTGGGCTTTGTCATCACCACCACAGGGTTAACATTTCTATTTGTTTCGCCCAACGCCCCGCAAATGTGGGTGTATTTTACCATTCAAACCAATATTTTCGCCGCAATCTTGTTTGCCATTTTGATAATCAAAACCGCCATTCAAATCAAAACTGACGGCACAAAAGGCAACCCAGCCAACATCCACCCCGTCCTACATATCGGAATTGTGTTTTTTATCACAATCACAATGGTAGTCTATTGGACAATGCTGTCTTGGCAAGCATTCAGTATGGGCAATGGCGAGCCAAACCCGCTAGGACTCATCGGGAGTTACATCGTCCACGGACTCGCCCCTCTTTGGCTGCTTGTTGATTTTATACTATTTGTACCGCACAGCAAAATTAACTACCGTTCCGCCATTTGGTGGCTAATCTATCCAATCGCTTATACCCTGTTTGTCCTCGCCCACGCCGCAATTTTCGGCGAATTTTTGAACGGTTCTAGATTTCCATACTTCTTTATGGATATCGACAAACTCGGCTGGGCTTGCCTCCCAATCGCTATCGGAATGTACGCCTTTTTCTACGCACTCGGCTTGCTTTTTGTCTACATCGACAAAACCCTCGCCATTCATATCAAAGCCCGCAACATCGCCCAAGCAAATGACAAAAATCCAACCAAATAACTTCTCCTCACTAAACTTATTTAATAAAAAGCAAAGTAACAAGTCCTCCCCCACACAAAAAAATAAACGCAAAAATAAAACTATTGCAAATTTAACAATACAAAAAAATATAATAAACATATAAGACAACAGAAAGGCTAGCTATTTTGAAACTAGCGAAAAAGGACTTCAAATATCAAGTTGAAGTCCTTTTTTTGCAAAATAAAACCACCATGTGTAAAACAGATACTGCCTTTATTTCTGGGTCTTCCCTAAACTTTATATTTTCACTCTCTTTGCCAAAACTTTCAACTGCTTCAGCATATTCAAGTTCGACAACTCTTTCCTTATACTCTTTTGCAGTGTAGGTCACATAGCAATAACCTTTACACTTTAAATTCGGGTTGTTTTGAGCACATTTCGATCCTGCACCCAACACAAATGTAGCAATGTCAGCCATTGAATCAATAATTCCATGTTTATAATACACAATGTTTTCTGGCACAACAATTTCTTTAATGGTATAGTTTTACATAAAATCTCCTTTTTTTGCTTTTTCAATATATTTTTTTATCAGAGAGATTTGATGTTGTTTGTTTACAAGTTCAGACTTTAAATAGTAATATTCTTTGAATGTTTCAGCATCTAAATCATTTTTCAAAATCGTTTATTTTCCATAATTTGTTACCTTGTTCCTTTTTACAATAAAATATATAAAAATTATTATACATTATAAATCTTTTGATAAATTTGTATTTTTATAACTTATAAGAATATGAG
>DHMD01000028.1:0-8243 GCA_002405615.1 Christensenella sp. UBA4651
AATCTGCTCACATATAATATATAATTAAAGAATTAATTCTTTTGGTCATATTTTGTGGGGACTGCGCATATCCTTATATAATATATAGGGGCAGAGGAGGTTGTGGAGTTGAAAAAAGCGGCGGCATTACACAAAATTGTACTATTAGGGTTGGTGCTGGTATTGAGTGTGGTTTCGATGATTGTTTTTGCTGGGTGCGGCGGAACGAAGTTGCAGGAGATTGCCAAAAATTCGATTTCTGAATTACACCTTAATTATTTCAGTGGCAAAACGCAGAATTTTGAGGTGGCGATGTGGAGCGGGCTACGAGAAGAGCCTTATGCGGCGGACGGTGTGAAGGGCGACCTTGTGGAGTTTTGCGTTTTGAGCATTGTGCCAGCACTCGGATTTGACGCTCAAGCGGTGGAATACACGGCAGAAATCAACAAGCAGACGCACTCTGGGGTGTTTGAGCGTAGTCCATTTGACCGCAGTTTCGCTAGCGACCTCAAAATTACGATAAATGATGGCGATGAGATTTTTGTTTATCTAATATTGAATGGCGAAACGGAAATTGCAAAACTAGATTGCGTTTCGGCAGGGTTTGTGATAAAGAACACGCAAGCCTTGGACATTGCGATTCAACACTTTGCGGAGGAAGATGACGTGCTGAACAAATTTCGCAAAGGGTTAGAGGGGCAATGCAAAATCATTACTACGGATAAGAATTTGGGGATATATTTTTGGTATGTGTGCTTTTTTAACGCCCAAAATGAGCGTGTTGCTGTGGTAATTGACCCAAAATCGGGAGAAATTGTGGCAGATATGTAACATTTTTTTGACTTTTTTAATAAAATGGCAGTGTAGAGATAAATCAGAAGCACTAATGAAGGCTTTACAAAAGAATATACATATATACTGTATCATAATCAATTTGCGAAACCACAGAAAACTCAGGAGGTTCAAAAGATGTTTAGCAAACTTTTCGGCGGAATGGACAAATGCGGTTGCGGCAAGAATTCGAGTTGCGATGTGTTGACTTGGTTAGTAATTCTCTATGTTTTGATGAATTGCGGCATATTTAACTGCGGTCTTGACCTTTGCACAATCCTCATTTTGTTGATTTTCTTCTGCTGTTGCTTCAAGAAGAACAAATGCGGTTGCTCTTATGACTGCTAATTTCTAGGCAATAAGCCCCTAATGATGGGGGCTTTTCTTTTTCGACAAAATTGGACTTTTTTAGTTAGTATATTAGATTGCATATTAAATAAACTACTTCTGTAACATTTTGTTGATTTTTTGAGATTTTCACAAAGAATATATCGTGATTTTGTTGACAAAATGCCGCAAATGATATAAAATCGTAATGTTACTAATTGAAAGGAGACCTATAAATGAAATTATTTGGTAGAATGACTTTGATGAGTTTGGCTGTTTTGCTAGTTGGCTCATTAGGGTTTATGAGTCCTATGCTGGTGGGTGGGACTGTTCACGGTGCTAGTACTACGAATGCGCCTGTGATTACTTTGACTGAATACACACCAACTTACAACATTGATGGCAAGTCTAGCGTCCCAGGTAGCGAGAGCAAATTGGGTTACAAGTTGCCTACTGCTAGTGTTAGCACTGGCTCTATCGACTCTGTAAAGGCTCGTATGTCATCAGGATTGTATGCTACTGTTGAGCAGGGTACTGACGGTAACTGGTATCTTGTAACAGACAAATCTGGTAAATTTGACATTATCTATACTGCAAAAGATGGCGAATATGTGACTACTACTAGGGGTATCTCGGTAGAAATCACTACTAATGGCGCTACTTTGGAGTTTGGTACAAATATTGAGCAGATTATCCCTTCTGTGGCTTACGCTGGCAACAAAATTGTGTTCCCTAGGGCAAAAGTTATGGTGGACGGCGAGGAAAATGCAGAACTTTCTAGTGCTGTAACCATCAAATTGACTGACGCTAGCAACAACGAAAAGGCTACATTTAGTCAATCTAGCACTGGCTACATGGAGTATACAGTTGATGCCAAAGATGTAGGTGATTTTACCGTTACTTACACATATTCACAGGGTGGCAAGAATGTTTCAAAATCTGAAAAATTCCGTGTAAACTCAACTGAACAAGAGATTGCTCTCAAATATTCAAACAACCTTTCTAGCAGTTTGGAGAATTTGAGTTTGGAGGTTGGTGTTGAGGCTACTTTGCCTACTCCTACCGTTGTAAACTCAAAGGCTAGTGATGCTGATGTTTCTAGCAAAACCTTTACAAAAATTACTGTAAAAGGCCCTAAAAACGAAACTTATGAGATTACTAACTACAAGTTTACCCCTAAGAATGAGGGTAACTACCGTATTAGTTATGTAACTACTGACTTCTTCGGAAACCAGTGTTCTGTAAGTATTCAACGAGACAATATCAAGTTGACTGCAAACTCTTTGACCGTAAAGGCCGTTAAGGGTTATAACCCAGATGCTGAGGACTTTAACTATGCTGACCTCGATTTGAGCGAGAGCGAGTGGGATTCTCACGACTATGATGTTAAGAGCGTGCTTTACGCTAATGAGAGTGGTGTAGACGCAACTTTCCCTGCAATTATTGCAAAGGGTGGTTGGGGAGACTATTCTAACCTAAAATTTACACGTACAATTTGGAAGAACGGTTCTACAATTGGCACACTTGAATCTGCTCACCAATTTGGTGGTGATACTGTAACAAACAAACCTTACGAAGTTGGTCAATACCACTTTAGCGATGAGGGTTCATACGAAATCGTTTATAGTGCTATGTACTTGGATGACGAGGGTAACGAAATCAGTGGTACTCGTAAGTCATTGAGCAGCTACAAGTTCGAAGTTAAGAAGGATACTGCTCCTACAACTGCTGCGGACACAAACCTTACAATCACTGCTCCTAGTATTGCTTCTTTGGCAGTTCTCAAGAATGCTGACAAGAAAATCACTTTCAATGCACCTAGCGCAAGTGATGATGTTGACACAAGATTGAATGTAGAAGTTTACTACGCATTCAATGGACACGAAAGTCTCAAGACTTACGCTACAAAGAATGCAGATGGTACTTACGAGATTGAGGTCAAAAAGCCTACAACTCTAACTGACGAGCAATGGGCTAGTGTAAATACTATGACTATTACTTTCAAGGCTACAAATGACATCGGCGTATCTGTTGAGGACACAAAAACCATTAGTTTGTTGGATTTCTCTGCTGATAAGGCTGCCCCTGTCGTTGAGGCAAATGGTGAAGCGTCATACGATGCTGCTACCAAGAAAGTAACTTTGCCTACTGCTAAATTTGTTGACGCAAGTGCAAACGCTACAAATGTAACTTTGGTTATGTATGTTATGAAGGACAACAAGGTTGTAGACATTTACAACGGTAGTTCTGACTTGAATACACATTCAGCTACATTAGAAGAGTTTACTTACGAGCCTACACAAGAGGGTGTGTACACATTCGTATATGTTGCTTCTGACCAAAACTTGAATACAACAACTTTCTCTACAAGTTGTGAGGTTGATTTCCAATTAGGTTATTCAGTTTCAATTTCATCGATTGGCACACAAGAGTACGGTAATATTCTTGACCTTACAAGCGTAATTTCTGTAACAAAGAATGGTAAAGTTATCAACATAGAGAACAGTAAAGTTGCTATTGTTAGCAAAGTAACTGCTGATATGGTAAACAATATGGCAAATAATTCTATGCTTATTCAGGTAACTGGTGCATATATGATTGACCAGTCTGGTGCTAATGGCCGTATTAAATGTTTGGATGGCGACATCTACGTTAAGGCATGGGTAAAAGATGACAAAAATGTATGTGATTTCGACAACAACGCTTCATCAACCGTAAGCTTCAAGTCTGCTGATACTGTAGCTCCTGAGTTTACTATCGAGGGCGAGAGTGATGGTACAAACTTGATTGCTAGTTACGAATTCGCTGACAATGACGAGGGTAACACTCATGTATTGCCTTGGTTCGATGAAATCAAAGATGAGGGTACTGGTGTAAACTACGACTCTCTAAAAGTTGAGTTGACATACTCTACAAGTTCTACTCCGTTCAAGACTTTCACTATGGACGATGCAAATAAAGAGAACGGTTTGGAATATACAGTTACACAACAAGGTAAGATTAAGGTTGTTTATACCGCTGCTGACAGTGTTAAGGGCAACACCAAGACTCGTGAGTTCTGGGTATATGTTGGTGATGTACTCGCTCCTGAAATCGTAATCAAGAATGACGCCATTACTGCTCCTACAAAAGTTGGTCAATCTTGTACAATCAGCCTAGAAGGCATTTCGTTTAAGAATGATGATTCTTTGAGCAAGACAGACGACCTCAAGATTTCAGTTACTCTCAATGGTAAAGAAGTATCATGGGAATACGATGACAATTCAGACAAAAAGAACATTATCTTTACTGCTAGTGAAGCTGGCGACTATGTAGTTACATTCAATGTAACAGACAAAGCTGGTAACGAGGCAACCACAGTTACCAAGACTATTGCTGTAAAAGCTGACAGTGTAAACAAAACTAATAGCTCAACTGTTTGGGGAACTATTATGATCATTGTTTCATTGATTGTTGTTGGTGTTGTAATTTACTTCTTCGTTAAACCAAGTAGAAACAAGACAAAAGCTGGCAACAGCAAAAAGACTAAATAATTTCATTTTGTAAATATTAGGAAAGAATCTAGAGAAATCTGGATTCTTTTTTATGTATATTATTGTAAATAACTTTTACCTATTGCATTATTTTTGTGTTAGTGATATAATTATTCGGTAAAAATGAAATAATAAATAGGAATGAATATGATAAAAAAAGATTTTGAATTGGTATCCAAATACAAGCCAACAGGCGACCAGCCACAGGCTATTGAAAAGTTGGTGGAGGGAATTAATGACGGTTTGCGTGAACAGGTTTTGCTAGGTGTAACGGGTAGTGGTAAGACCTTTACAATGGCAAATGTTATCGCAAAATTAAATAGGCCAGCACTTGTTCTAGCTCATAACAAGACTTTGGCAGCCCAGTTGTGTAACGAGTTTCGTGAATTTTTCCCTAATAATAGAGTTGAGTTTTTTGTGAGTTATTATGACTACTACCAGCCCGAGGCGTATATCCCGAGTAGCGATACCTACATCGAGAAAGATTTGGCTATAAATGACGAGATTGATAAATTGAGGCATAGTGCTACTTGTTCACTTTTGGAGCGCAGTGATGTTATTGTTGTGGCATCGGTTTCTTGTATTTATGGTTTGGGTAACCCTGAGACTTATTACAATCAAGGGTTGAGTTTGAGACCAAATCAAGATGTAGATATGCGTAAGGTTGTACAGAAACTCATATCTATGAGGTACGAGCGAAAGGATATTGATTTCAGTCGTTCTAGTTTTAGGTTGAAAGGCGACACACTAGATGTTTTCCCTGCGTATAGTAGTGAGATTGCTGTAAGAATCGAGTTTTTTGGTGATACTATTGAAAAGATTTTTGAGTTTGACCCTGTTTCGGGTAAAAAAATCAACGAGTTGGAGCATTTCTTGTTGTTTCCTGCTACACACTTTGGCGTGTCTGACGAAAATTTGGAATTGGCGTTGAAGCAAATTCAAGAAGATGCAGCAATTCGTGAGCAAGAGTTTATCGAACAAGGCAAGTTGATTGAGGCGCAGAGGATAAAGGAGAGAGTCGCTCACGATGTCGAAATGATAAAAGAAATGGGATACTGCACTGGTATTGAGAACTATTCTAGATATTTTGACGGAAGAAAACCGGGCGAAGCACCGTATGTCCTGCTAGACTATTTCCCAAAAAATTTTGTTACTTTTGTAGATGAGTCTCACATAACTTTGCCGCAAGTTAGAGGTATGTATAATGGCGACCTTGCTAGGAAGAATAATTTGGTGGATTATGGTTTTCGTTTGCCTGCGGCATATGATAACCGTCCGCTAAAATTTGATGAGTTTGACGCTAGAATTGGGCAAATGATTTGCGTTTCTGCTACACCAGCTCAATATGAGTTGGAGCATGCAGGGCAAGTGGTTGAGCAAATCATTAGACCTACGGGACTACTTGACCCTGAAATCGAAGTGCGTAAGACCAAAGGACAAATTGACGACCTTATGGGTGAAATTTTCGCAACGGTTGAGTCAAAGGGGCGTGTTTTGGTAACTACCTTAACCAAGAGAATGGCGGAAGATTTGACTTCATTTTTTACCGAACACGGTATTAAGGTTAAATATCTGCACAGCGATATTGACACATTGGAGCGTGTGGAAATTATAAATGGTTTGCGTGCTGGTGAGTTTGATTGCATTGTCGGTATCAATTTGTTGCGTGAGGGGCTTGATTTACCTGAGGTAAAGCTTGTAGCTATTCTCGATGCGGATAAGGAGGGCTTCTTGCGTAGTGAGTCATCGCTTATACAGATTATTGGACGTGCGGCTCGTAACTCGGAGGCTCGTGTGATTATGTATGCAGATAACTACACTGATAGTATGAGGCGAGCAATTGACACAACAGAGAAGAGGCGTAAAATTCAGCAGGCTTATAACACCGAACACGGAATTGTGCCAAAAACTATCATCAAGGATATTAGCAACACTTTGGAGATAACCAAAAAAGTTGAAAATAAAAAGGAAGATATGTCTGTCAAAGATTTGCGTGCCGAGATTGATAGGGTGAAAGGGCTTATGCAAGTTGCTAGTCGCAATTTAGAGTTTGAAAAGGCAATTGAGTTGAGAGAACAGCTCAACATTTTGAGAAAATTATTGAGAGAGGATAAATAAATGTTGGATAAAATCATTATTAAAGGTGCGAGGGAAAATAATCTAAAAAATATCGACCTTGAATTGCCAAGGAATAAATTGATTGTTTTTACTGGTGTGAGCGGAAGTGGTAAGAGTACTCTGGCATTTGATACGATTTATGCGGAAGGTCAGAGGCGATATGTTGAATCTTTGTCTAGTTACGCTCGTCAGTTCTTGGGGCAAATGCAGAAGCCTGATGTCGATTTGATTGAGGGATTGAGTCCAGCAATTAGTATTGACCAAAAGACTACCAGCAATAACCCTCGTTCTACAGTTGGTACTATTACGGAGATTTATGACTATATGAGATTGCTTTTCGCTCGTGTCGGCAAGCCTCACTGTCCGAAATGTGGGCGAGAAATTGCCAAGCAAAGTGTTGACCAAATTGTAGATAGAATCAAAGAAAAAGTGCCTATGGGAGAGAAGTTTATGATTCTTGCCCCAGTGGTACGTGGTCAAAAAGGCGAGCATATCAAGGTCTTGGATGGCATTCGTAAGAGTGGCTTTGCGAGAGTGGACATTGATGGAAATATTTTTACATTTGATGAAGAAATCAAATTGGACAAGAACAAAAAGCACTCTATCTCTATTGTCGTAGACCGTATTGTTATGAAAGAAGATTTGGACAAGCGTTTGACTGAATCAGTTGAATTGGCTCTCAAACAGGCGGACGGTTTGGTCGTTTTGGTAACTCCGACCGAGCACCATGTATTTAGCAATCAATTTGCGTGTCAAAATTGTGGAATCAGTTTTGAAGAAATTACACCGAGATTGTTCAGTTTCAACAGTCCTTTTGGTGCTTGCCCAGAGTGCCACGGTTTAGGCTTTACTAGCGAGATTGACCCAAATCTTATTGTAAAAGACCCAACAAAGTCTATTCGTGATGGTGCGATTAATGTAACTGGTTGGGGAATTGAAACGAGTTTGTTTAGTATGAGTTATTTTATGGCTTTGGCTAATCGTTATCAATTTTCGCTGGATACCCCGTACAAGGATTTGCCGCGAGAAATCAAGGATATACTGATGTTTGGTAATTGCGATGAGGAATTGGACATTAGTTTTGAGACCAAGAAGTTTAGCGGAAGTCGCAAAGGTGCTTTTGAAGGTGTTGTGAATAATCTAAAAAGGCGTTATCACGAAACAACCAGCGAGTATGTTAAGGGCGAGATTGCAAAGTTTATGCGCGACCAGCCTTGTGAAGTCTGCCGTGGTAGTAGGTTAAAATCTGTTGCGATGGGCGTAAAGGTTTTTGGCAAAAACATTACTGAAATGTGTAATATGAGTATTGATGAGTTGAGTGAATTTTTGCAAAACAACACATTTGATAAGACGAGAGCGCCTATAGCCGAGCCAATTCTAAAAGAAATCAAGGCAAGGCTAGAATTTCTGCAAGATGTGGGACTAAACTATTTGACACTTTCTCGTACGGCGGGC
>DHMD01000028.1:8309-16872 GCA_002405615.1 Christensenella sp. UBA4651
TTGAGTGGTGGTGAATCGCAGCGTATCAGGTTGGCGACACAAATTGGTAGTGGTTTGACTGGGGTAATCTATATCCTCGATGAACCTAGTATTGGTTTGCACCAGAGAGATAATGACAAGTTGATTGCGACACTCAAACATTTGCGTGATTTGGGAAATACTTTGGTGGTTGTAGAGCACGATGAAGACACGATGAGAGCGGCTGATTATATTGTAGATATTGGGCCTCGTGCGGGTGTTCACGGTGGTGAGTTGGTGGCTGCTGGTAGCGTGGAAGATTTGGCAAAAGAGCCTCGTTCAATTACGGGTAAGTATTTGAGCGGGGAGTGCAGAATTGCTGTTCCAAAGGTAAGAAGAAAATCAAATGGCGGCAAAATTCGAGTAATTGGTGCAAAAGAGAACAACCTCAAAAATTTGACTGTTGATTTCCCTCTTGGTGTACTGACTGTTGTAACTGGTGTGAGTGGTAGTGGTAAGAGTAGTTTGATTACGGACATTCTTTACCCAGCATTATCAAACCGACTAAACCACAGCACTATGGCGGAGGGGCGGTATGAAAAAATTGAGGGGCTGCAAGATGTGGACAAGGTCATCGCTATCGACCAAAGCCCTATTGGTAGGACTCCTCGCTCGAACCCTGCGACTTATACGGGCGTGTTTAACCTGATTAGGGAATTGTTTGCCGCTACTCCTGACGCAAAGGAAAGGGGATACTTGCCGGGTAGATTTAGTTTCAATGTCCCTGGTGGTAGATGTGAGACCTGTTGCGGAGATGGTATCAAAAAGATTGAAATGTACTTTTTGCCTGATATATTTGTGCCATGTGAGGACTGTAAAGGCAAACGTTACAATCGTGAAACCTTGGAAGTTAAGTACAAAGGGAAGAGCATATATGATGTTTTGGAAATGACTGTGGAGGAGGCTCTCGCTTTCTTTGAAAACCAGCCAAATATCAAGAATAAAATTCAGACCCTATATGATGTTGGTTTGGGTTATATTAAACTTGGTCAAGCGGCGACTACATTGAGCGGTGGTGAGGCGCAAAGAGTAAAACTCGCAACAGAGTTATCCAAAAAAGGTACTGGCAAGACCGTTTATATCCTCGATGAACCTACGACAGGATTGCATATGTATGATGTGGACAAATTGATAACTATTATGAATAGGCTGGTCGAGGCAGGGAACACTGTAATAGTGATTGAGCATAATCTAGATGTAATAAAAGTTGCTGACCACATTATTGATATTGGGCCAGAGGGCGGTGTCAACGGCGGAACTATTGTTGCCCAAGGCACGCCAGAAAAGATTGCAAAAACTCCTGCAAGTTATACTGGTAAATTCTTGAAAAAGATATTGGAAAACAAATAAATACAAATTTGAAAAGTGAATCAATAAAGAAAACACGGATATTGTTTTATCCGTGTTTTCTATTTAACTCAATTATTTTGAGTTGTTGTTTTTGGAAATACTGCGTTTTTCTACTGCTTTTTTGTTTTGCTTTTCGATACGCTCTTTTTCTTCTTCGAGAACTTCGATATCTTGCTCGATTTGATTAATCTTTGCTGTTTGAACTTCGATTTCCTTTTGAATTTGTTTTACATCAGGTTCATCGAGTTCGATAGTAGGATTATCTTTTGCGATTTCTTTTGCAGTATTATATGATTCAGTCAATTTCCTCAAATCGTTGACTTCTTGTGCCAAGAATGTTTGAGATTGTTCGAGTTCTTCTCTCAACAACTTCAACTTGTGGTTGATAGCAGTTTTACGCTCACGGCGGTCAACATCTTTCATCAAAGTCTGCAGCCTGTCGTAGTTGTTTGAAACCTTGTTTGTTTTCTTTGGAGCGTTTTGCTTAACTCTCTTGATAGTCAAGCCGATTACGGCAAAGATAACAGCAAGAGCGATAATTATTGTAGAGAATGCAAATGGGTCAAATTTGCCTGCTTGGCTAGGAGTTTCATCAGCGTCCTCAGGAACGTTGGTTGCTAGCAACACATTGCCCGGTAAGTCCTCGGTGTCGTATGCCAAAATCTCGTTCTTGTACTCGTCCTCTGAAAGTGAGGTGAGGCTCAAGTTAGCGAAGTAGGCATACCCTTTGGTAGGCATATTTGAGCAGCCAAGACCGAGCTGGATATTACTGGTGATAGCTTCTGTTGTGTAAATGTACAGGGTGTACAATTTCCATTCGTTTTCACTTCTAGAATTTTGAGTATTTACCATTGTGAAGCTTGTGTCCACATTTGTCATCACAACGCTTGCACCATGCTTGATTAGTTTCCCATCGACTGTGTAGTCTTCGGCAGTTTGAGTATCGGTAGTCAAATCTGTGGTTTTAACCCAAACAGTCAACTTGTAATATGCGCTAGCGTCTAGTGAATAGGTGAGGTTGCTCTCGTAGAGCGCATATACAGGTTCGTTTGCTTGGATAACCATAATCATATTTGAGTCGTTACCCTGTGGGTTAAGCGGTGCTTCGTTAATAAAGGTTTGTGATTTGTAGTTTCTGTAATCAATTATTCCAGCATTAACAGTTGTATTTTCTGCGTTCTGCTTAACATTCATCGTCCACATAAGTGGTGTAATGCTGTTTGAGCCTTCGGTTGCAGTCAAAGCATTTTTTGTCAAGTCAAATTTTACATTTTGGCTGTCTGTGGTAACTGCGTCAAATTTCTCTTGGGTCAAACTACTGTCAAATTTTACGTTATCAAAATATACGTAGCCAGAAACTTGTTGATTGTTTTGCCCCAAAGAAAGGGTGGCTGTAATTGTTTGAGAATTGATATAGTTGTGCAAGTAAATTGCATATTCTTTCCATGATGGAGTACCATTTTGCCTCTTGATAGGCATTTGTGCAATTACTTTGCCATCGCTATTTTTGATAGTAACATAAGCGGTTGAATCGCTGTTGACATATGCTTGGAAAGTGATTTTTGCATAGCCGTCCTTGTCCAAGGTTTGACTAGCGCTGGTGTAAGATTGTACTTTTCCATTTGCACCGTTAAGCATCAACACGTTATCGTTGTCTGAATAGCCAGAGAGACTAGACTTTGAAGGGCGAGCTGTGGTATAAGAAGGCCATTCATTCTCACTAATGTTTACTACACCACTATTTGCGTTGTTTTCGCCAGCAGTCCAGCTGGTAGGAGCGAGTGGGTAAGTAGTTTTTGTTGCGTCAACCTTTTCGATTGAAACAAGGTTGAATGAGTAGTTGTCAAAAGCCAAGGTGTTGGCTGTTGAGTACATTCTCACAGTTTTTGCGTTGCTGTTGTTGCTTGTGCCATCGCTCATTTGTTGAGTGTTGACAAGGTATGATTTGATATCAGAAACTGCGACATAACCTGAATCGGTAGGGTTCGCAGAAGTGATACCCAAGGTGATTTTTACCTTTGTGTCATATAGTGGGTTGCCTACGATATAGAATTCGTACAAGCCCCAGTTGCCGTTGATACTTTCTTCGGTAGCGTCAAAGGCGGTATATTGAGCCGAGCAAGTCTCGCCATCGTCTGAACCATTGAGAATTTTGCCGCTTACTTTGAGGTTAAGAGTGCTGCTATTCAAACTACCTCTGGCCCAAAGTGCTATACGGTAAATGTGGTGTTGCTTGATAGTGATTTCATCAGAGTTGATAGCAACAGTACCACCATTCTTGGCAGAAATCACTACACCACTCTTGATAGCGGCGGAGGAAAGGTGAGTCCCCAAAAGTACTTGCTTGCCGTTGATAGAAATCTCTTTGTTAAGGTTGTCGAGATATTTTACTTCGCCAGCACCAGAATTGCTCTCATCGTTTGTCCAACCAGTTGAGCCGTTGGCAAAATCACCATTTTTTACAAATCCTGCTTGACCACTGGTCAACTGTGTAGTTTTATCGAGCTCGATAACCTGAGTCAACTCGTTTACACTGTTGACTTTTGTCTGATAGTTCTCACCTGATAGGCGAGTAATAGAGATGTTGTCAAACAAAACATAATTTGCAGAGGTTGTACTCGTAGGGCTGGTTTCGCCGTTTGGTTTGCTACCTATAAATAGTTGAATATTTACCGAGCTAGAATGAGTAGTGTCGGTAGCGATATAGAATGTAACAACTTTCCAAGAATTGTGGGTGTTGATGCGGATTATTTGACAGTCCGCTCTTTTATCAAAATCTGTACCAGCTAAATAAACACTAGCCTCAGCCTTGTCGTGTGTGCGAACAGCAACACTGATTTCGTAATAACTGTTAGCCTTTAGGGTGGTAGCACTTGATGTCTTGTAACCATAGTAGATACTATTGTTGAGTGCGTTAATCATTAAAACCTGATTGTTGTCAGGCGACATACTCTCAGGCTTGGTATACCCGTCAAGTTTGTAATTGGTCTTGTATGTGTTGTAAACATTAGGAGAAAGGTTGATAACTCCCGCTTTTTCTGGGGTAGCGGTGCTATTCTCCTCGGTTACCTTTTCGAAATTGGAAGGACTGATAGGATAGCTGCCGCTATCTGACTCAAAATTGTAGTTTACAACAGTTTCTGTTGCTGAAACTGAATTGGTAGAAGTATCTGCAGATGCCGAAGTGTGTTGCAATCCAGCAAAAACCCAAACATTGCTACCAATCAATAAGCTCAAAGCAACAATAACAGTAAATAGTAAAGTTTTAATTGAGAATGAATGTTTAGTCATGATTGTTTACCTTTTAATTTTATGTGATTACGCATATTTGTTGCGTACAAGATACATCCTATTATATATCAAATATCAAAATAATGCAAGTTTTTGAGCATTATTAAATTAAAAATATTTTAACTAAATTTTCTGAAACAAAAGGGATATATCGTGTGTACAAAAAAATTAATAATACTTTCTATTGCAGGAGTTTTTATAGGTGCGATTAATGGTTTTTTCGGTGGTGGCGGCGGTATGGTATGTGTGCCAGTTTTGCTGCTGTTGGGGTTGGTAAACCAGCGTGCGCAAGCGACAGCAATACTCATAATGCTCCCGATAAGTATTGCCAGTGCGATAGTATATTATACACAAGGATTTGTGGAATGGGAAGGTGTACTGTATACTGCGATTGGTTCTATTGTGGGTGGAATAATTGGTGCGTGTTTACTCAAAATTATACCAAATAAGGCATTAAAATTTGTTTTTGCATTTGTGGTGATTGCTGCTGGGATAAAAATGTTGTTTTGAGGAGGGTTAAAAGTGATTTGGGCTTATATTTTGGCTGGATTGGTTGGCGGAATGGTGGGCGGTATGGGAATGGGCGGTGGTACACTGTTAATTCCTCTACTTACGGTGTTTCTAGGAGTTGAGCAGCATTTGGCGCAAGCGATTAATCTGCTGGTTTTTATTCCGACAGGAATTGCCGCCGCAATAATTCACGCAAAAAACAAGTTAATTGATTACAAGGTTTCTATCTGTGTAGCCATTCCTGCAATAATTACTGCGGTGTGCGCTGCTCTAATTGTTGGGCGTATTGAGAGTCATATTTTGAAAATAATATTTGCCGTTTTCCTCATTTTGGTTGGCGTTTTTGAGTTGTATAAGGCGATTATGGGGGTAGTAAAAAAGCAAAAGCCTATTATAAAAAAGGATAGACAGTATAATGCTGCAAAAAATTGTAGTAATATCAAATTTTATGTAAAAAAATAAAATTGGACAGGCACTTTTTGCGCAATTTGCTTCATATATTATTAATTATATATGGGGAGGTGAGTGCTTGATAATAGAGAGTTTTGTTACTTTTATGAATAAGATTATGCTTTTTTCTTCTTATGTTGACCATACTTCGAGTTTCCCAAAGACGCTATCTAGTGAGGAGGAAAAAAAGTATATTAAACTACTGGAACAGGGCGATGTTGAGGCAAAAAACATACTAATTTCGCATAATTTGAGGTTGGTTGCCCATATTGTCAAGAAATACAGTAACAGTAGCAAAGACGCTGATGATTTGATTTCTGTTGGGGCTATTGGGTTGATAAAAGCGATAAATTCCTATTCAAGCGAAAAAGGGGCGCAACTCTCGACATATGCGGCTCGGTGTATAGAAAATGAAATTTTGATGCTGTTTCGGGCGAACAAGAAGCACCAGACTAACATATCATTGGAGGAAACAATCGGGACAGAAAAGGACGGTAACGATATTTTGCTTTCTGATGTGATTTGTGATACCGAATATGATTTGATGCAGATGGTGGAGAACTCAATTTTGACAGAAAATCTGCTGAAACTTATTAGGGAAACGCTCACTGACAGGGAGTACAAAATCTTGTGTATGCGGTATGGGATTGGCGGGCAAGTCGCTTATACACAGCGGGAAGTTGCCAAAAAATTGGGAATTTCTCGGTCGTATATTAGCAGACTAGAAAAGAAAGCATTGCAGACGATTAGGGGAAAAGTTTCCGAGAAAAGGGCGCAGTTTGATATTTGTTCTCAAAGGGTATGATGTGGGAATGAAAGCGTTATTTGTAATAGCGGTTGCAGGATTGATGAATAATAAATTCGAAATTAAAATCACCGAATGGGGTGATTTTTGTTTTTTGTGTATGGAAGCAAAAAGTATTTTTTGCTAAAATTTGACTATTTTATTGTACAAATATCATATAATTTGTCTATTTTGACTTTTTTGCATATATATTTGACTAATTTTGTCTTTTTTTGATACAATAATTCAAAAGAGGTATGATTATATGAATATTTCTAGGCGTAATAGAACGATTTTGGCAACTATTTTTACAATAGTGTTTTCTGTTACTGCATTTTTCGTTTTGTGGTATACGGTAATCAAGCCTGCTTTCGCCTTTAATTCGTCCTCGACAACACTTACCTCTGTCGGCGAATTGCTAAAAAATAAGAATAGTGCCGCTAGTTCTCAACCTTTTGATGTGGCAAATTTAACTAAACTCGTAAATATGATAAGCGGGAGTTCGGGAGATTTGTATAGTCAAGTAACTTCTCTCACTACCTCTACAGCGACTACTCCGCTGACCGCTGCGGCATTGAGGTCAAAAACGTATCAAAAATCGAGTGGCAACAGTATTGTTGTACGCATTGGCGGGCTAGATTGGATAGTTACTTATGTAGCAAATGACGGTTCGGGCAACTTGGTTGCTACATTGTGGCTGAGTAGCAGCTATCAGGACGCTTGGTCAGGTAAAAACGGAAATCTGGGGGCTTATTACGGATTCTCAAATGGTGGTTTGTACAGCGAATGGTCTGCGGGGTGGTATTCTGCCTCTAATACGGTAAATTACCCTAGCAATATGTACGGCACGAGTTATATTCGTACCGAAACTCTCAATAATCCGACAAATCGTGTTTATGCTACGAGTGATGGGGCGGAAACTACTGCCGCAGTCAGTCAAAAAACTACCGTTTCTGCACATCCGTTTGCACTTTTCACGGTGGAAGCGCTGGGATTGACAAAGTATATTCGTACGCCTAATGACATTGAATGGCAAACCAACCTGCAAAACCCTGCTGGGCGTGGAAACAACAGTTATTATCTAAATAATGAATCTGTATCAAATTCCAACAACAAATACAATTACACAAATTCGTGGTATGGTAGTACTGAATATAGCGGCAAAACTGGTTATGCCAACTGGGGAGCAGATTATCTGTGGTTGCCTAGTTGGGCGGAAACGGGTCAGGCTAGTGGAGTGGTGCGACAGGAATTTGGGATACGAATGACGCCGAAAGGTCGAATTATGATGGTTCGACTGCACAAGTAACGGCGAGTGCTGCTACTAATTTGGGTAGCAGTGTTACAGATACCACTGCTTATCCGTGGACGTGGACTCGTACAGCGAACTATGATTCTAGTTATGCTTTTACCAGTTACAGCCTAAATACTGCTGGTGGGTCGTGTACACCGTATTATGTATCGCAATCGAGGGCGGTTAGACCTGCTTTTCATCTGAATTTGTCTATGGCGGCAAGTTCTACCTCATACGCTCGTGTCGGGGAATTGCTCCAAGATGTTTCGTCTGCTGCTGGTACAGCACCATTCTCATACAATAATGTAGTATCTTTGGTGAATATGATACAAGGCAGTAGTGGCGATGTAACCACTCAGGCAAATGCACTAAAACAGTCTGTGGCGTCTGCTCCGATAAATTCACAAACTCTGCGTAGCAAGACGTACAACAAATCGGCAGGGCAAAGTATTGTGGTGCGTTTGGGTGGGCTAGATTGGATAGTTACATACTTATCCAAAGATATGAGCAGTAACGTAATAGCCACACTATGGCTCTTAAACAATGTGCAAGATGTTTTCAAAAACCGTTCACAAACTTAGGGTGAACTTTTACGGATATATTGATATACTCAGACTAGTCTGATGATTGGTACTACGGTAGCGGTAACTCTTGGGCTATGCCTAAAAAATAGTAATTACGAATGGCTAACCACATAAAATATTTTCTTATAGTTAAATATAAATGTAATTGAGTTTTATGTAAGAAAGTTAAAATTTTTATAAATAATTAAAAAACACTTGACATTATTAACGATTCTTGTTATACTAATGTCAAGTGATTTTACTTTACGAGGTGTTAGTTGAACCTTAAACAAACATTTGAAG
>DHMD01000067.1 GCA_002405615.1 Christensenella sp. UBA4651
AAAATTTCTCAAAATTTTTTGAGTTCCCGTATTTTTGCGAGGCAATTCGGGCTAAATTTTGCAATTTTTGAGTAAGATTTTTGGGCAGTTTTTACTAGGTTCGGTACTGCCCTCACAGATGATTAAATCGGTGCTGAGGCAGCAGCCTCCCTACGGCGGCTTGCCGCACCACACCGCACGGAGTGCTGTGCGGGATGCCTGCCTGCGGGCAGGCATTGTGCCGACTGGCGGTCGGCACGCGGCAAGCCGCCCCTCCCCCCCCAAAAAAAGAGCAAAGCAAAAAAGCCCCGAAAGGCTTTTTCCCTTACTTACCAATTCCCAGCAATTGTGCGGAAGTTATCCCAAACAGTTTTCGCCTCGACATCGTTTGCCAAAATCAAATCGATTTCAGACACAACCACACCATCATTTGTGATGATAGCCTTGCCGACTACATCGCCCGCCATTAGAGGCGCAGTGATAGCATACACTTCATAAGCAACATCGAGAGTTTTTTCCTCCCCTCTCTTATTTAGCGTAAAGTAGTCCTTTTCAGCCCTGATTAGTGGCACATTCTTGGCATTCCTAACATCAAGAGCCAAGCCGTCTATATTCGAATCCTTTGACAAAACGCATTGAGTAGTAAAATTATCGAAACCGTAATCGAGCAGTTTTGCACATTCGCCAAACCTTGCCTTGCTATTTTCAGCGCCCAACACAACAGCGATTAGCCTCAAATCACCTCGTTTTGCCGAAGCACTCAAACAGAAGCCTGCCTCGCTAGTTGAACCAGTCTTACCCGCATCGCAGCCGCCATAACTCCTCAAAAGCTTATTCGTGTTTGCCATTTGCGTTACACGCCCAGACGGATGAGCAAAATCCTCCATCCAAATACCACTAATCTCATAATAAATTGGGTGCGTCAAAACTTGACGCATTACCAAAGCGACATCAAAAGCACAACTATAAGCCGTTGCACAAGGCAACCCCGTACAGTTCCCATAATTAGTGTCATTACCGCCCAATTCTCTTACTCGCTCGTTCATCATTTCCACGAAATTTTGCTCACTACCAGCCAAATTCTCTGCAATCATAACGCTAGCATCATTTGCCGAACTAATAATAATTGCGTGGAGCAAATTAGCGACCTCATACTCAGCACCAGCGTCAATAAAGACCTGAGAACCGCCCATTCCCGCAGCAGTTTTACTCGCCGCCAACTTTTGGTCGAGAGTCATCTCGCCCCTGTCAATCGCCTCAAAAGCAAGCAACAGTGTCGTCAGTTTCGTTACGCTAGCAATCGGCAAATGCGTGTGCGAATCTTTTTCGTTTAGCACTTGTCCTGTGCCAAAATCAAGCAAAATTTCCGCCCGAGCAGTACCCTCAGCAGTATCTGCAAATGCCCTATTATAACTAGGCACACAAAATACTGCGATTGCTACAAGCATTAGCACTAGCACAGGTAGCACCAAATTTTTTGTCAATTTTTTCATTGTTACCTCCTTGCAATAGTTTTTGCAAAATTGCAACAATTATGTATTGACTTTTAACTGACTATCAAAAAAGCACCCAACCAAGGCAAAAGTAGCAATTCAACAAAGATTGAGCAGAATACCAACAACAAAACAAAATAAATAGCAAGGCGGGAGCAACAGAAAAACTCCGAACAAAAGATGCTGCCGCCATACACCTTGCAACCGAAATTGTAACTGATACACATTACGGCAAAAATCACCATTGCAGCAAGCAAAAGCAATTGCGAGGGCAACACAACCAAGATAACATTGAGCGCCCCACCCACCTTAAAAATCGCTATCAAAATTGTACTCGTTATCCCCATACAAAAGGCACGATACGCAATCAATACTAGACTAACGAAGCACAGAATTGGACGACAATTTGTAACAAAAATTACCGCCAAAAAACACAAATCGACCAAAATTCGTGAGAAAAAAAGTCCCCAAATTGAGATATCGCCGTCAATAAATCTGCGCAAAAACGAATCGGGTATCCGCCCCACCGACACATCGGGAGCAATCTTGATACCCGCTATCAAACCACAAATTATCCCAGCAACAACTAGCGAAACGCATAGAATATACCACTTTTTGTTCTCGTAAAAATCATCTCTAATAGACATTTTGGCAGAACTAAAAAACCTAAAAAATGAAAATTGTGCCATACTAAATTTTATGAACCAAATTTTGCTTTTATGATTGCCTAGTAAACATAAAATCCGTTTAGCAATATCCACTTATTCTCTATGCCACAAAAACAAAAAACTCAGGTAAAAACCTGAGTTCTTTGTCCTACAAATTACTTACTTTTTTGTTGTATTCGTTGTATTTATCGAATTTGTCCAGTGGGAATTGCTCCTCCAACATCTGGCTAACAGCCTTTTTGTTTCTACCGAGCTTTGGTAATTCGACTTTTACAGTAATCAACATATCTCCATAAGCGTTTTTATTGAGTTGCTTGATACCCTTACCACGCAGTTTGAGCACTGTGCCGCTCTGTGTATTCTCTGGAATATTGAGTTCCAATTTTCCGTCCACACTAGGAATGACAACTTTCCCCCCAGTCATTGCCAAGGTAAACGGAATAGGCACATCTAGCAAAATATCAAAACCATTGCGTTTGAGCAAAGGATGCTCCGCAACGCTGACCACTATTTCTAGGTCGCCGCTAGGGCCGCCTCTGACACCAGCATCACCGTAACCACGCACAGTAACTACCTGATTGTTGTCAATCCCCGCAGGGATAGTAATGCTCAAAGTGTAAGACCCTCTCTTTACGCCCTTACCAGAACATGCAGAACACTTTTCCTTGATAACCTTACCAGTCCCGTTACAAGATTTACATGGCCCGCTCTGAGTAATGCGACCGAATATTGTATCTTGATTGTATCTCACATACCCGCTACCACCACACTCACTACATGTGGAATATTCCGTACCGTTTTTTGCACCAGTACCATGACACTCACTACACTCCTCTGTACGAGTGTATGTGATGTCCTTTTTTACACCTTTGACCGCTTCTTCAAAGGTCAAGTTTATTTTGGTAGTTATATCATTACCAGCCACGGGATTGAAACCCGAGCCAGACTGTGCCTTACCGCCGAAGCCACCACCAAAGATATTACCAAATATGTCGCCCAAGTCAAAGTCGAAACCGCCTTGCCTAGCGCCGCCAGCACCACCGCCACGAAAGAAATCATTAGGATTAGGCCCATTTGCACTACCATAGGTATCATAATTTGCCTTTTTGGTAGCGTCCCCCAAAACCTCGTAAGCCTCATTGATTTCCTTGAATTTTGCGGCAGCATCAGGATTATCTTTGTTCAAATCTGGGTGGTATTTTTTAGCCAACTTGCGGTATGCCGACTTGATTTCGTCAGCACTAGCACTCTTGTCTACCCCTAAAATTTCATAATAATTCTGTGCCAATTTTTTGCTCCATTATATTATTCGGCAGGTTTTGCGTCTGCGTCATGAACCTCTACATCAGGCTCATCTTTCTTCTGCTCTTTGTTTGCCTCTGCGTTGGCAGCAGCACCTGCTTGATACAATTTTGTGATTACATCTTGGCTAGATTTTGACAATTCATCAATTGCGTTGTGAATCTTATCCTTGTCATCAGCCTTGATTTCCTCTTTTGCTTTCTCGATTGCGTCAGTCAACTTCTTTTTGTCGTCCTCGCTAATCTTATCGCCATTGTCTCTCAAAGCCTTTTCCAAGCCCAAAATCATAGCATCAGCTTGGTTACGCTCCTCGATTACTTCTCTACGCTCTTTATCTTCTTTTGCGTACTTTTCTGCATTCTTGATAGCCTCGTTAATCTCGTCCTCTTTCATATTAGAACTTGAAGTAATAGTAATTTGTTGTTGTTTACCAGTACCCAAATCCTTTGCACTAACATTTACGATACCGTTTGCATCAATATCAAATGTAACTTCGATTTGTGGAACGCCTCTTGGAGCTGGTGGAATGTCCGAAAGGTTAAATCTACCCAAAGTTTTGTTATCCTTGGCAAACTCACGCTCACCTTGCAATACATGAATGTCTACACTAGGTTGGTTATCAGCAGCGGTAGAGAACACCTGCGATTTCTTGGTTGGGATTGTAGTGTTTCTGTCGATAATACGAGTGAACACACCACCCAAAGTTTCAATACCCAAAGACAATGGAGTAACATCTAGCAACAATACATCTTTTACATCACCGCCGAGTACACCACCTTGGATAGCAGCACCGATTGCCACACACTCGTCAGGGTTGATACCCTTGTAACCCTCTTTGCCAGCGAAGTTCTTTACAGCCTCACATACGGCAGGGATACGGGTACTACCACCTACCAAAATAATCTTGTTGATTTCGTCCTTTGTAAGGTTTGCATCTTTCAAAGCAGCCTGTGTAAGGTCGATAGTTTGTTTTACTAGGTCGCTAGTAATATCATCAAATTTCGCACGAGTCAACTCAAATTCGAGGTGCTTTGGACCAGAAGCGTCCGCACTAATAAATGGCAAACTAATAGTAGTTTTCATAGCAGCAGAAAGGTCGATTTTTGCCTTTTCAGCGGCTTCTTTTAGACGTTGAACTGCCGTTCTGTCAGTTGACAAATCAATACCATTTTGTGCCTTAAATTCCTTAATCAACAAGTCCATAATACGTTGGTCAAAGTCATCACCACCCAAACGGTTGTTACCTTTTGTAGCGATAACCTCAAATACGCCATCACCAATTTCTAGGATTGACACATCAAATGTACCACCACCGAGGTCAAATACTAGCAATTTCTGGTTGACATTTTCACCCTTGTCAAGTCCGTATGCCAGAGCCGCAGCAGTAGGCTCGTTGATAATACGCAAAACATCCAAACCAGCAATTTTACCAGCATCTTTAGTTGCTTGACGCTGACTATCTGTAAAGTATGCAGGAACTGTGATAACTGCTTGCGTTACCTTTTGTCCCAAGTAACTCTCTGCATCATTTTTTAATTTGGTCAAAATCATAGCACTAATCTCTTGTGGAGTGTATGATTTGCCCTCTACTGTTACCTTGTAATCAGTACCCATCTCTCTCTTAATACTAGAAATGGTGTGTTCTGGGTTGGCAACCGCCTGACGCTTTGCCATAGAACCGACAATTCTCTCGCCGTCCTTTGTAAATGCTACTACACTAGGTGTTGTACGAGAACCCTCTGCGTTAGGAATAACGACAGCCTCGCCACCTTCCATTACAGCCACACATGAGTTGGTTGTACCTAAGTCAATACCAATAATTTTAGACATAATAATTATCTCCTTGTTAGTTCAATTTTATATATAAAGTTTAGATTGCTCTAAACGTTATTTTCATTTTATTTTGCAATTTTGACAGTCGCAAATCTGACTACACCGCTAGGGCTAGTGTACCCAGCGCCATATTCTTCTAGAATTTGCCCGCTAGGAACTCCCTCGACCTCTTCTGCAAAAACCGCATTATGTAGGCTCGGGTCAAACTGTTCGCCCACCGTCTTGATAGGCTCAATATCGAGTGTTTTGAGGCTACTAATCAACTCCCTCTCAACCATATCGAGCCCAGCCAAAGTTACTTCGTCTGTAATTTGCTTCTGCGCTGCTTTGACCGCATCAAAAGCAGGTAGCAACGCTTTGACCGCATCACAGACACCTTTTTGCCTTGCGTCATTTGACACATTCGCATTGCGTTTGCGGTAATTGTCAAAGTCCGCCTGCAACTGTTGCAGTATCCCAGTCAACTGCGATACTTTTTGTCGAGTTTCCTCAATCTCATCGTTTAGGTCACTAATCGTTTGATCACGCTCATCGACCTCAGGTTCTACCACATCAGCACCATTATCCATAGTCGCCTCGGTAGCCTCGACATCTTCTTGTTCTTCTCTAACGATTTCCTCGTCCTCTACAAAAGACTTGTCGCCATGATGCTTATTCTTCATTTTCATTATCTCCTTTTTGCGTACTGTCCAATTTTTTGAGATTTTCGAACTCGCCCACTACAAATTTGAGAGCGCTGGCGATTTTTTGGTAGTCCATACGCTGTGGCCCGATTATTCCGATGCTAGCAATACTCTCGCCATCAACCTGATAGTCCGCCTTTGCAATAGCACACTCTTGGAGTTCCTCCAATGGAATTTCAGCACCAATTTTGAATGAAACCTCATCACTATTGTCCGAAAAATCATCAAACAACTGCCCGATTTCGCTAGGATTTGTCAACACATCGATAACCTTTTTGGCTTTAGTCAAATCTTGATACTCTGGGCTATTGAGGAGTTTCAATTCCCCTTTTGCCGTTACACCAGATTTGCGTGCCAAAGTTTCGCCAAACTCACGGAGCGACTCAATCAACTTGTCAAAAATACTCTTGAATTCCAACAGGTCTTGCCCCATTTGCACTCGGTAACCCTCGATATTTTGTATCATATCCGCTACCGTCTTATCCTTGAAAGTATTAGTCAAAAAATTGCTCGCTTCGACATAAGTTTGAGTAGGTATATCAGGTTTGGTCGGCATAAAGTTGTTGATAATTCCGCTGTTGGTTTCAATCAAAACCAACGCCTGCCCAGTGAGTAGAGAGATGATTTTGACATTTTTTATCTGCAATTTGTCAAAGCCTTTTAGCAAGACCACCGCAGGATAATTTGTCGCCCTACTCACTACATTTGCAATTTCATTAACAACATCACCGAGATACACCGCACGATTTTCAAAAATCGAATGAATATCATCGAGAATTGTAGGGTCTAGCGGCACATCACACATAATTTCGTTGACATAGTATCGGTATCCCTTTGCCGTTGGCACTCGCCCACTGGACGTATGCAACTGTTTGAGATACCCCATTGCCTCCAAAGCGTTCAACTCATTACGCAGTGTAGCCGTAGACAAATCAGTACAACAGGTCGTACGGACATTACTGCTCGTAATAGGACTCGCCGACTGAATATAACTCTCAACCGCATTGATTAGTATTTCTCGCTTTCTCTCGCTCAAACCATCATCATACAATGCATATTCCTCCTTTTTAGCACTGTCAAGCTTATGTTGTTAGCACTCTCTTGTGTTGACTGCTAGAATACTATCACTATTATATGACATTGTCAAGCATTTTAACACACTTTTTTTAATTTTTTTGAAAATTTTTTTGCTTTTTAACTATAAACATAAAACTATTAGCCAAATTGCTCGTAGAAAAAAGGAAACTCCCACAATACCGAGGGAGTCTATTCCTTATATAATATATATACTATGCATTCTTTAACTTCAAGCTCAATAAGTAATTATTCAACTTGTAGGCAATATAGTAAATAAATTCTTTGACAGATGGGCATAAACTAAAATCATCAAAGCACACACCATTGTCTAGTCTTGGCATATTTTTCTTGTGGCGTTTCCACGCTGATTCTAGCGAGGTTCTAGTACATCTGAGAAGATTAGCAAGAGTTGTATTATTCCTCTGCGAAACCTCCGCATAAATAGTTTTGTTGAGAGATTTTGGACGGCAATCAATATCCATCACACCCAAAATACATTCTCTAATAAATGTCGTGCCATAGGTGCAGCCGTTAAATCCCAAATCGAGAAGCGTCTGTTGTGCAGTCTGGACTACATCAATGCGACTATAAATTCTATCACTACTCTCCTTGGAAAGTATTACTTTCTCTTGAAAAGTTTTAATTGAATTGGGAATCGCTTTGTAATCTAAATAATCATAATTGGACGGCATATCGGGTAGAATAGCATCGCCTCTGCCAGCAATCAAAACGAGCGGAACACTAAACAAAGTGTTTTCTCTAAAAATGTCCATAGATACAGGATTACTAATGTAGTCATAATAATCGAGCAACAATACATCGGGCTTACGATTTTTGGTTCTTGCAATTACGCTAGCAAAATCTGTATCAATTTCACAATTAATGCCGTTCTCCTTTAATTCATTTTTTAGATTAAAACAATTTTCGTCTTGTAGACTTGCATAACAGATTATGTTCATAGTTGATACCTCTTTTGATTTGTATGTGAGTATCATACCACCATTTTTGTATTTTGTAAACTGTTTTTTGTAAATTTTTGAAAGATTTTTGCAAAAATGTTTGAAAATTTACAAAATAGTACAAAAAACCACTAATTTGGGCTAATTTGTTACCATATTGTCTATATAAATACCGAAACCTTTTGTTGGGTCATTCACAAAAACATGAGTAATCGCACCAATCAATTTACCATTTTGCACTATCGGGCTGCCACTCATACCTTGCACAATTCCACCAGTAGTTTTGAGCAAAATGTCATCAGTTACTCTAAAAACTAGATTTTTTTGTTTGCCCGAACCCTGAAAATTCGTCTTGATAATCTCGATTTCGTATGGGCGAATGTTCTTGCCGTCTATACAACTATATATAGTCGCCTTGCCGGGCTTGGCAGTCAACCTACCACCCAACTCCACTTTTAGCCTCCCCGTGTCTACAAAACTGCTCAAATCGACAGTACCATAAATTCCTGTTTCACAGTTTTTGTCAACAGTACCGACTTCGCTCTTGGTTCGAGGTAAAATTGCCCTAATCTCACCAGGAGAGCC
>DHMD01000022.1:0-29346 GCA_002405615.1 Christensenella sp. UBA4651
GTGCGTTTGGGTGGGCTAGATTGGATAGTTACATATGTATCAAATAACACTGATGGTGATTTGATTGCTACTCTGTGGTTAAGTAATCATCATCAAGAAAAATGGTCGGGCAAGGATCAGAACTTGGGCGACTTTTATGGTTTTGTAAAAGGTGGCTTGTATAGCGACTGGTCGGGCGACTGTTATAGTGATGACGTGGGCGATTATCCAAACAATGTCTATGGCACGAGTTATATTAGGGTAGAAACTCTAAACAATCCAAATAATCGGTCATATACTCGTATTGAATATATGGTAAACTCCGCCACCCCAGAAACGACTAGGCTCAATCACCCGTTGGCACTCTATACAATGAGCGATTTGGGTTTGACTAGATTTATTGAGACTCCTAGCCACATAAAATGGCAAAATAACCTCCAAAATCCTGCGTTGCGTGGGGAGAGTGATTATTATTTGAGTAATGAGTCGCTATCAAATACTAGCAATGCATATAATTATAGCAAGACTTGGAAGAGTTCTACATACAACTATCAGAGTAAAGCAAATTATACATACTGGGCAGAAGACTATCTATGGTTGCCTAGCTGGGCGGAAATCGGTAATGACGATGCGGCGAACGGACTGTGGGGTATAAATACTCCTGAAAGGTCAACAAATGACGGCTACACCGAGACGTATTCAGTAGATTATGGGCAATTGGGACTCGCAAACAACTTCGGTAATTTTGCGTATTCTTTCCAGTGGACACGCTCTGCTGGTGTGGATAATTCCAGTGGTAGTTATTCGATAAAAGTTAAGGGTTTTGACAATATTTATGCCAACAATAGTTTGAGTATGGCTGTTCGTCCTGCAATGCACATAAATTTGAGCAAAATTGTGGACACCTTGGCTCAAAAAATTACTTTTGACAAACAAAATGGTGCTGGTGGTACAGATGAATTGAGTCTGTATACAGGGGACACAATGCCAAATATTGTAGTTCCTACTAGGACTGGATTCTATTTTGACGGTTATTACACAGCGGTAAATGGCGGTGGTACAAAAATATATAATGAGGACGGTACGCCTGCGATAGCAACTTCAACATTTACTGGCGATACAACCTTGTATGCAAAATGGTCTGCGTATTCCTACACTTTGGATTACGATGCAAATGGTGGCGTGTTGTCTGGACTACCTAAATTAATTAATGCGGGCGAAGCATACGGTACGGGACATTGGCGACCGCTACACGCGCGGGATACAGTTTTGTTAATTGGTATTCTTATGTGGGGGTGAGTAGTTCTATTACTAACTACGATTCTATCAAGAGGGTTAGTTTTTTAGGTAATAGAATTTGGGCAATGACGAAAGAGGGCGATGTAGGCAAAGCACTCAAAGTGGTAATGTCCTACAAAGGTTCTTTTGAACGGGTGCAGTTTAATGACCAAAATTTGTCTGCATGGCAATATAGCGCTTCGGCACAAGGGGATAGAAACATCTTGACTGTTGAAATGGTGCTAGAATATAAACATTTGGGTACGACCAGCTCAAATAATTTTGGCACGACATATAGATTTATAGATGTTGAGGGGGCTAGTTCGCTAACCGACTTGGTTGTTTTGGAGGCTTATGTGGGTACGCCAGTTACCTCTACTACCATAGTTTCGGCATCTAGCGACCACACTCTATTTGCGGCGTGGACAGCCCAAACGTACAAAATTGCGATGAATGATAGTAGTTTTGAGGCGTTGTTAACTGCTGAAGTTGGCGGCTTTGAGAACACTGGTTGGAGTAATGTAACATATGATACAACTCATGTGCGTTCGGGGAGTTCTGCTGCAAAGGTTACCTCTACTACTTCGCTAAACGAAAAGTATATCTGTACTTCTGCGAGTTATACGCTAAATGCTGATAACAAGGCACACATTTTCTATGTTCAGTATTGGGGTTATCAAGAAACCAAAACTTCTGGTGGGACTACTCAATTCTATTGGCCGGGAGAAGAACCTAGTATGTCGCCTACAAGCATCGCATTAGGCGAGGCTGGTAAATGGAATAGATACAGCTATTACGGTAGCCGTGCGACTAACAAGTTGGGTACGTCTACTCAACCATTTAGAATTGACTTTGACAACAAAAAGGTGGCAGGCGAGATTTGGTGGGACGACCTAGGAGTGTATGACCTTACACTAATTTTTGGTGCGGGCAATGAACCTACCGAGGCGTGGTGTGATACCTTTATAAATACTGGATATACACTGCAAACTGTTACCTATGATGTGGCTAGCAATTTGACTGCTCACAATACGAATCTGTCGCTAGCAAATCACACTTTTGTGGGGTGGAGTTCTACTCCTCGCACGACTACGGCTTGGCAAGCGGTTGAGTATTCGGACAAGCAATCGGTCAAGAGTTTGGCTGGTAGTGGGATTGCTAATTTGTATGCCGTATATAGGGGCAATAATATGACAATTACACTCAAATCAAATATTGATGATGCTGTCGGCTTGTTGGACGGTGGGGGTACATTTGCATATTACACAACTACCAAATTGCGTGCTTTTGCAACGGGCGAGTATGCCTTTGTTAATTGGCTAAAAGACGGTGCGGCATTTAGCGGAAATACGACCAATGAGATTTCGGTTACAATTACTGCAAATGCTACATATACTGCCGTGTTCAAAAAGGTTATTTCCAAGGCAGACGGGCCAATAATGCGAGTAGAGTGTCAGAACGACAGTTCTGCTAGTGCATATGGTTTTGTGGGGTGTGAAATCATCACTCAAAATAGCCAAATGGTTGCCCACATTACCGCAGTTTGTGCGGACGGGTATACATTCGTGGGGTGGAAGATTAGCGGCGTCTTGTCGACTACTTATACAGCAGAGGAGGCGTACGTGCCTTATACCGAGGTGGACGGCAAAGACGTGTGTGCGGTATTCAATAAAAGTTAAGAATAAGGAGAAATATTATGCAAAATAATACAAAAAAGTTAGTTTGGGCGAGTATAATTTGTGTCTGCGTGTTGCTCGGCACTTTTTTGTCGTTGTGGTTTGCGGTTATTTCTCCGCAGAATAGAGTAGCTGAGGCTGCTCCGTCAACTACGGGTCCAACTACTGATACTGATACTATTTCCTCTCTGATTACCAGTAGTAGGCCATATACTCTCTCATATTCTAGTTCATACGGCTGGACATATTATTCGGGCTGGGCTAGGTCTGCAAACCAAGGAGTGAGCAGCTCGACATCTTCCTTTACTATTACGTACGCTGCGACTCAAACCTCAAATATCTCGTTTTCGTACAAGGTAAGTAGTGAGTCATGTTGTGATAAGTTGAATGTTACAGTCAACGGCAGTTCGCCTAGCGGTTGGTCGACCAAGGCGGGTACAGTTTCAGAAACGACCTTTACCTGTTCTGCTTCTCCGTCCTCGGGTAAGGTCGCAATCGTGTTCTCATTTAGTAAGGACGGCTCGGTAAACACGGGGGACGACTGCGCCTATGTGCGTAATATTGTCATTACTGGTGGTGGTATTACTGGTTCTACTACGCTTAACCCTGTGATAACTAGCGATTATACATATAGTGTTACAAATCCATATACTAGCACGCATTCTAGTGCGTATAATTGGGTCTATGTTTCGGACGGCGGATATATCGTGTCTACGAATCAAGGGGTTGCTAGCAGTTATTCTTCGTTTGCAATTTCATATACAGCATTGGGAAAATCGAATGTAACGATTAGTTACAAATGTAGTAGTGAGTCTGCAAACTATGACTATTTGAGAGTTACTGTTAATGGGACTGCTCCTAGTGGCTGGACAAACAAGGGTGGACAAGAAACCTCGTATTCAACTACGTCATTTACGGTAGACAAGACAAGTAGCAGTAACGTTTTGTTAGAATTTATCTATCGAAAGGACGGCTCAAATGATACGGGTTCAGATTGTGTTTTTATCAACTCAATTGTAATCAAAGCTGAGGCAACTACGATTGCATTTGTTGATGGCGGTTTCGAAGGAAAAACTGGTAGCAAGGCTGGAGGTTGTGAGAACTTGGGGTGGAGTGATGGTGCTTTTGATACAACACATGTTCGCTCTGGTAGTTATTCGTACAAAATCACAGGTGTAGCGAATTCAGTCGAAAGTTTTGTATATAGTTATGCTGTAAACATTGATTCCACAACCAAAAATCATATTTGGTATGCTCAATTTTGGGGTTATCAGGATGTATTGACACCTGATGCTAGTACGCAGTTGTATTGGCCAATTGAAGAGCCAAGTTTCAATGGATTGCCTCTTGGATTGGCAAAAGAGTGGACGCAATATACATTCTACGGTGATAGAAGCTCAATTCCGTTATCTAGCAATATGCAAATTCGTGTCGATTTTAATAACAACAAAATCGCAGGCGAGTGGTTTATCGATGACTTTATGCTAATCGACCTTACGGAGATTTTTGGCGAAAACAATGAGCCTAGCAAGTCGTGGTGTGATACATATATCAAGACGGGGTATAATTTCCAAACCATTACGGACGCAAATTATTCTACAGCAAAACTAGACGCTCATCGCCCTACAAACTCGATTCCAGGCTACGTATTCAAAGGGTGGTCAAAAACTCCTCGTTCTAGCATTTCGAGCTGGCCTGATGTACAGTATACTGACGAACAGTTGGTTTCCGAAGTCGCTGCAAAAGGAGAGGAAGTTACCTTGTATGCGGTGTGGGGAATTGGCGTATTTGATGTTACTCTCAACAACCAAGGTGCGACAACATCGGGTACAGCAAAGGTTAGTGCAACATATGGAGAAGATATGCCTAGCATTACCGTGCCTACCCGTACGGGGTACATTTTCGGTGGATACTACGCTAGTCCAAATGGTGTAGGAACCAAGTTCTATAATGCGGACGGTAGCAGCGCTACGAGGTATACTCTGGATTCTGATGCAACAATTTACGCAAAGTGGATACCAAAAATGTACACTTTGGTCGCTGATGCTACTGGTGGTGTAATCCCTAATACTGATACGTGGTCTGTATCAAGTGGCGGCGAATCGGCGAGCAAAATGTTTGCTTTTGATGCGGCTGTCGGGACTCTGCCGACCCCTTCGAAGACGGGTTATACTTTTTCAGGCTGGTATCTAGACCTTATTTCGCTCGGGTATACACCAGTGCAGTATATCAAATCATCTACGGCTGGCGGGGAATATATCAACACGAACTACCGTTGGCTACACGAGAATGTGCGAATAGTTTGTGATGTTTATACTCCGAATACATCCTCGGCACAATCGCTCTTTGGTACGGAAGAACATACCGCCTCCACGGGAACGAATCGTTGGTTCGGTATTATTCCGCATGGCGGTAGCAACGGTTCGTATAATATATATGTTGGGGATACGAGTAGGGGGAATATCACTTTTGGCACGAGTGGGAGATTTACGTTGGATATTTCGACTACGACTAGCAAACGCTTGAATGTGTACCTCAATGGTTCAAATGTACAATCGCTCACATATGGCGGCTCAATTATGACCTCAAAGGCTAGAAATCAGTATGATTCTAGTTTTGTGGGCAGTGGTAGTTATGGATTATTTTATATTTTCTCAAACCACAGTAGTGATAGGGCTACTACCAATTACGCAGGTACGCAGTTTGCCAAGGATATGTCGCTATACTCATTCAAAATGTATGACAACGATGAGTTGGTTAGAGATTATATTCCTGTTACCAATTCTAGTGGCGTGGCTGGGTTGTTTGACCTAGTTACTCAGGAATTTTATACCACATCTAGTGGCTCGTTTACTGCGGGGCCTGTTATAAATGAGTTGCGTTTGTATCAAAAAATTCCAGTAACAAGCACTACTCAATATACCTCTGCTTCTAATCTAGTTATGTATGCTGGGTGGGCAGCTAATACATACACTGTTACCGCTAATGCCAATGGCGGTACACTAGACAGTACTTCTGGTTGGACTAATGCTAGTGATAACAAGACTGCTACAAAATCGGTTGCGTATTCTAGCATTTATGGTAGTTTGCCTATCCCAACTCGTGCGGGTTATGCTTTTGACGGTTGGTATGTTGATTTGTCAAAGGCGGGCTATACAATGCTACAATATATACAGAGCAGTAATACTGGCGGCACTGCTGGCGAATATATCAACACTAATTATTATTGGCGTACAGAGAATACTCGAATTGTGGCAGAAATTCTGACTACTTCTACTGATTCAGACCAAACAATTTGCGGCTCGGAGGAACGATGTGCTGCTTCGGAAGATAACAGTAGATATTTTAGTAATATTTTGCATGGCGGCAATGGAGGGTATACTCTGTATATAGGTGATAACAATAGTTACGGCGTGTATCTAGGGCTAAATAGTAAATGCATATTTGATTTGACGACTCTCAAAGGCAATTCTTATTCGGCGGTAAAGGACGGTTCGTCAATATACAATAGGGTTTCTTATGGGCGCTCTGTTATGTCTAGAAACGCAGTCAAGGAGTATCAGTCTGATGCTAGCCCGTCTGGTAGTTTTGGGTTATATTATTTGTTCTCAAATCACCAGAGTAACAGAGTAAATACCTCATATACCCCAAATCAATGCGCAAGAGGGCTAAAAATGTATGCATTCCAAATGTGGGATAATGGCAACCTCGTGAGAGATTTTGTCCCTGTCAAAAATGCTAGCGGAGTAGTGGGTATGTATGACCTAGTAGAGGGCAAGTTTTACACGACCAGTCAAGGCGCATTTATTGCTGGGCCCGAGGGGGCACATAGGCTCTCTAACAATTCGGTTGTCAATTTTGCGGCAAATCAGACTATTTACGCTGCATGGACGCCTGCAAAGTATACAGTAAACTATGACGCAAACGGCGGTAGTGGCTCAATGAGTGCCTCAACTTTTGTGTGTGGCGAGGCTCATAAGTTGAGTAAAAATGCATTCACTCGTTCAGGTTACGGCTTCTTGGGTTGGGCAACAAGTGCTAGTGCAACGGCTGCAACTTATCTCGATGAGCAGAGCGTAGTCGACCTCGTAACCACTGCTGGCGGGGCAATAACTTTGTATGCTATTTGGACGCAAACTTATGTGATAACAGTGCAGGCTAATAGTAGTGCTGCTGCGGGCTATCTCGGTGGTGGCGGTGCTTATGCTGCAAATAGTACAGCTACAATTCAAGCCTTCGCCAAGGGTAATTATATGCTGATGTACTGGCTCAAGGACGGTAATGTATTTGAAAATAACAAGACTAATACTTTGTCTATCAAAGTAGATGGCAACCACACATATACAGCAGTCTTTGGGCAAACTACGGACGAACTAACTGGAATACTTTTGTCAACTGAATGTAAGAATGGCGAAAATGTTACCAACTACGGCGCTGCTTTTATGGGGAAAATTGTAATAGATGATGTGGAATATGCGCACTTTTATACTGAGCCAGCACGGGGATATAGGTTTGTCGGCTGGAAGATAAAGGGCGAAATTTCGCATACTTACACTGCTGATACAATCAATATTCCTCTGTCAGAGGTCGCTGGTGTCGTGGTTGTCGCCCAATTTGAATTGATAAATAGTTCGGACATCAATTTTGAGGTCGATAATTGTAGTTAATTTTGTGATAAAAAATCAGTCTAGTAGTCGGTTTTCTAGTTTTGGAATACCTATTTATTGACTGATTTTTTGTGTTGAAAGTATGTGGCGGTTGGTGTTAAATAATTTGAAATAAAATCAATTAAACAAAAGTCCGTTTTTTGTAAAATTTGTCAAAATATATGGAAATTTGAATGTAAATGTTTGACTAATTTTGTAGTTTTTTGGTAAAATAATAAGTAGTAAAGTTATATCTAATTTAGCTTTTCGTAATAAAAATGGAGTAAAAATGCAGGGTAAAAGTATCAAAAAATTGGTCATTGCTATAATAATCTGTGTGGTTGTATTTATTGCAACCTTTTTGGGGTTGTGGTTTATGGTTATTTCTTCACAAAATGGAGATGCCGATGCCGCATTGTCCCCTTCACATACTACTGATACTAGTACCATTTCCTCTCTGATTACCAGTAGTAGGCCATATACACTCTCTTATTCTAGTTCTTATGGCTGGACATATTATTCGGGCTGGGCTAGGTCAGCGAATCAAGGTGTGAGTAGCTCGACTTCTTCCTTTACTATTACGTACGCTGCGACTCAAACCTCAAATATCTCGTTTTCGTATAAGGTAAGCAGTGAGTCTAATTATGATAAATTTGATGTTACAGTCAACGGTAGCACGCCTAGTGGTTGGTCGGTCAAGTCAGGTACTGTTTCAGAAACGACATTTACCTGTTCGGCTTCACCCTCATCAGGGAATGTTGTGATTGTCTTCTCGTTTACTAAGGACGGCTCGGTAAACACTGGGGATGACTGTGCATATGTGCGTAATATTGTGATTACTGGTGGCGGTATTTCTGGGTCTACTACGCTTACTCCTGTAATTAGCAGTAATTATAGCGTCAGTGTTACAAACCCATATACTGGTACATATTCTAGTGCGTATAGTTGGGTTTATGTATCAGACGGCGCCTATATTGTGCCTACGAATCAAGGAGTCGCTAGTAGTTATTCCTCTTTTGCTATGACATATACTGCTGGTGTGGCAACAGATGTAACAATTAGTTATAAATGTAGTAGTGAGTCAGCATCATATGATTATCTAACCGCAAGTGTCAATGGTAGTACGCCTACTGGCTGGACAAACAAAGGTGGACAAGAAACCTCGTATAGTACTACTACTTTTACTGTAAGTGCTACATCGCAAGTTAGAATTGAATTGACATACCGTAAAGATGGTTCTCAGGATAAGGGTGATGATTGTGTGTATATAAACGGAATTACAATCGAAGCATCAAAATACAAAGTCATCTATGATGAGAGCGGGTTCGTAAACAAGGTGGGCGTGCTGGTAGGTGGATTCGAAAATACGGGTTGGGCAGGTGGCTCGTTTGACACTACTCACGTGCGTTCGGGGAGTTATGCGTATAAAATAACGGGGTCTGCCTCTGTTTCTGAAGTTCTCGTGTATACTTCAAGTTCTATTACACTAGACTCCAACAACAAAAATCATATTTTCTATGCGCAATATTGGGGGTATCAGGAGACATCTCCTGGGACGCAATCTACGCAGATTTATTGGCCAGAAGAAGAGCCTAGTTTGGGGCAGGTTGTCTTGGGGCCTGTTGGACAATGGAATATGTACAGCTATCGTAGGGATAGGAGTCAAAATGCGTTGAATGGAACGAAACAGTTGCGTATTGATTTTGATAATAGAAATCAAAATAGTGAATTTTGGGTTGACGATTTCTTGCTATTGGATTTGACTGAACTTTTTGGGGCGGGTAATGAACCTAGTAAAGCGTGGTGTGATGCCAATATTAGGACAGGTGTATCAATTCAAGAAATTGAGATGAATGTTGCTACAAAATTGACTACACGCACCTCCACAAATGCAATTGCGGGGCATATATTCAAGGGGTGGACTTCTACAGCTCGTACCACAACTACAGGCTGGCCTGCAGTACAATATACGGACGGGCAGACAGTAACAGACATTGCTGCTCCTGGGGAAACAATTGTTTTGTATCCAGTGTGGGAACTTGGTACTTTTACTGTAACTCTCGATAACCAATCAGCCACTAGTGCTGGTAGCACTTCGGTAACGGCAACCTATGGAGAGGCGATGCCTACGATTACTTTACCCAAACGAACTGGTTACACTTTTGGTGGTTATTATACGCAAGCAAATGGTGCTGGTACGCAGTATTATACAGCGAGTGGTGCGAGTGCAAGGGCTTATGACCAAGCCAAGGCGATAACTTTGTATGCAAAGTGGACAATCAATCAATATACCCTTACCGCTAATGCCAACGGTGGTACGGTTCCGACTACTAGTGGGTGGACGGTTGCAAGTGGCGGGGTAAGTGCTACAAAATCTATTACTTATAATACAAAAGTAGGTGCTTTGCCTACTCCTACAAAGTCGGGGTATACATTCGGTGGGTGGTATCTTGATTTGATTTCAATGGGGTATACCCCAGTAGAGTATATTCAATCGTCTAGTGCTGGCGGTGAGTGTATCAATACTGGATATGCATGGACTCATGAGAATATCAGAATAATTTGCGATGCTTATGCGTCTAGTACGGGTAGTGGTGAGTCGCTATTTGGTACAGAGGAAAATACTGCTAGTAGTGGCTCAAATCGTTGGTTTGGTGGTATACCTCACGGTGGTAGTGGATACTACTCTATGTATGTAGGTGAGGGAAGTAGAGGAATGGTATCTGTTGGTACTGCTAGCCGCTTTGTAATGGAAGTAACCACAACATCAGAAAAGAAATTGACGGTCAAGGTCAATGGTCAGTCGAAACTTGCTACCAGTTATACTGGTTCCGTGATGACTTCAAAAGCTAGAAACCAGTATGACTCTAGTTTTGTTGCTAGTGGTGGATATGGTCAGTTTTATATTTTCTCAAATCATAATAGTAATAGGACTACAACTAATTATGCAGGTACGCAATTTGCAAAGAGTTTGAGCATTTATTCGTTCAAAATGTATGACAATGATGTGCTTGTTCGTGATTATATCCCTGTAAAGAACGCTAGCGGGGTTGCAGGACTATTTGATTTGGTTAATTGTGAATTTGTAACTACTAGCAGTGGTACATTTGCTGCAGGACATGCAACCGCTGAAAAGATTATGTATCAAAAGACGGCAGTTACTGACCAAACAGATTATACGGCAGAGCAAAATTTGGTAGTTTATGCAAAGTGGACGCAAAACAGTTATACAGTTACTGCAAATGCTAATGGCGGTACGATTTCAGCGGACAATGGCTGGACAAAGTCGAGCGATAGCAAAACCGCTACCAAATCACTAGAATATTATTCGAATTATGGCACAATGCCTACACCTAGTCGTACAGGATATACTTTTGACGGTTGGTATCTCGATTTGTCAAAATCGGGCTATACTCTGCTACAATACATTGAGAGTTCGGCAGACGGTGGCGAATATATAAACACAAATTACTATTGGCGTACGGAAAACGTGCGCATAGTTGCTGACCTTATGGCACAAGGCGCTGGGTCCAATCAATCTTTGTTCGGTTCGGAGGAGTATGTTTCTGCTAGTGGTGATGCTCGCTGGTTCGGTTGCGTGGCTCACGGCGGCGAAGGAACTTACTCATTGTATATGGGTAATTCATATTCGACTGGTGCAATCTCAATTGGAAAAACGGCAAGAAATGTTATAGATATCTCGGCGATTGATGGTAATACATATACAACTATGATTAATGGCGAGTTCGCCAAAGGTAGGACATACTTTACGGATTCTATTAGGTCTGCATATGCAGTAACTAATTATCAGCCGAATGTTTCGCCGTCTGGTAGTTATGGTTTGATATATATTTTCTCGAATCACAATAGTAATAGGAATAATGCAGATTATTCTCCTAAACAATTTGCGAGGAGTATGAGATTGTACTCTTTCCAAATGTGGGATAATGACGCATTGGTTCGTTACTTTGTTCCTGTCAAAAATTCTAGCGGGGTAGCAGGACTCTATGACTTGGTAGAGGACAAATTCTACACCACTCCTAGTGGGGCATTTATTGCAGGGCCTACGGGAGCGTATAGATTGACAGACGGTAATGTTATTTCTAGTGCAGCAAATCATACAATCTACGCGGGTTGGTCGCTAAACACCTATACTGTTGCTTATGATGCAAATGGTGGTAGCGGCACAATGGAAAACTCTACTCACACTTACAGCGTTGCAAAGAAATTGAATAAGAATACATTTACTCATGCGGGCTATCAATTTGCTGGTTGGTCTACGAGTAGCACAGCTGATACTGCTAATTATACTGATGAGCAAAGTGTATTAAATTTGACTAATGATGGTGATGTAACGATTACTCTATATGCAGTTTGGAAGATTTTATACAAGATTACTCTGCAAGCAAATATTGCAGAGGCTCTGGGGCTTATGGACGGTGGCGGCATTTATGTAGTAGGCTCGCAGGTAACATTGAGTGCTTATGCCAAAGGTGAGTATATTCTGTTGTATTGGTTGAGGGATGGTAATGCTTTTGCAGGAAACAATACAAATTCAATTAACATAACTGTTGACGGAGTTCATACATATACGGCAGTATTCGGTGAGGCTGGCGATGAAATAACTGACATTACAGTAACTACTAGATTGAATGGTGATACTCAGGTTGGTAATATAGGTATCGCTTATGTTATCAAACTCACGATTGATGATGTGGTATATGCACACTTTTATGCTGAGCCGCAACCTGGATACAGATTCAAGTACTGGCTATTATCTGATTCTGGTGGAACAACGTACACAGACGATGTAATAAACCTACCTGTTAGTGATGTAAAAGGCTTGGTTGTTACGGCGGTCTTTGAGCCAGTGGATAGTAGCAATATTAATACAGAGTTGGACAACAGTGATTAACAAAAACGACCTAATTTAGGTCGTTTTTTTATTCGTCAAATAATGGGTCATCATCAACGTTTTGATTGCTTCCTGCTGGTTCGGGAGAGCCAATATCAGCCTCACTATGAAGGGTAAAGTCCTCGGGTTCAGGTGGCAAAGGCGGCAAGTTATCTACTGGAACATCTGATATTGGGGAGTCAAGTGGAATTTCACTTGGTTCTGGGGCTGGTGGCATAGGTGGTGGAGTACTATCAAAAATATCATCCACATCAGTGTCAATGCCTTGTAACTCCTCAGCAACTTTGGCAAACGCACGCTTGCTCTTCTCGCTAATTGGAGGTGGAGCGGTGCTCTCCAAACTTGCATTTTCCAAATCACGAGCAGTGCTAGTAAAGGTGGTTGTACCACCGTCCCAGTGCATAGGAATATCCCCCAAAGCACCGTTACGATGTTTTGCCAAAATCAAATATGCTTGACTCTGGTCCATATCTTGATTTTTGTTTGTATCTTGATACCTACTAGGGCGGTGGATAAACATTACAATATCGGCATCTTGCTCAATACTACCAGTTTCACGCAAGTCGCTCAATTGTGGCTTGTGGTCGCCAGCACGAGATTCTACCGCACGAGATAACTGTGAAAGTGCGAGGACGGGAACATTGAGTTCTTTTGCGATAACTTTGAGACTACGGCTGATTTCTGATACCTCCTGCTGACGGCTGTCTGCCTTGGACTTTGGCCCAGTATTCATCAGTTGTAGGTAGTCAATCATTACAAAGTCTAGTCCGTATGCGGGGTCGTTTTTGAGTCTGCGGCATTTTGACAAAATCTCGGCAGGAGTGTTCATACTGCTATCATCTATAAAAATAGGAGAGTCTGCGAGTACGGAAATTGCATTTCTGAATCGGCGTTGCTCTTGCTCATCTTCTAGGTCGCCACGCAGTACTTTTGCCATATCCACACCCGAAATACTACACGCCATACGCCTACTGAGTTGCTCCTTTGGCATTTCTAGTGAGAAAACGGCGCAAGATTTTCTGCCCTTGACTGCCATATGTTGCACCATATTGAGTGCTAATGCAGACTTACCAAATGACGGACGAGCGGCAAGGATAATTAGGTCGCCTTTTTGGAAACCGTTGGTATAGTGGTCCAGTCCAACCAGTCCTGTTTCAATTCCTCGCTTTGCGTCAGGGTTCTGGTAACAGAGTTCAAAGTCGTCAATTACCTTTTCTAGGCTGGTACGGATATGTTCTAGTTCCGAGTGGTCGCTGACTTGGCTAATTCTATATATAGAGTTCTCGGCAAATTGTAGCGACCGATTCATATCATCGCTCGAATATGCGTCCTCAATAATCTCGCCACCTGTTTGGATAAGCTTACGGAGGATTGAATCACGCTTGACAATATCTACATAGTACTGAAAATTGGTAGAACTAGGGAGTTTGTCGGTCAAGGTAAGTAGGTAAGACACGCCGCCGACAGAGTCGAGCAGTCCTTTGCTCTCCAATTCGCTAGTGAGGATAATATGGTCAAAATATGTGTGATTTTTCTTGATAAACAGCGTCTGCATTGTACCAAATATTATTTGGTGCTCTTTGGACAAAAAATCCTCTTCTTTGAGTTCACTAAGTATTATGCTAGGCGCTTCTTGACTAATTAGTACTGCACCCAATACTGCCTGTTCTGCCTCAAAGTTGTATGGTAATTTCCTGCCTACTAGACTAGAAGCAACCGCACCTTTCTTCTGTTGTTGTGCCATTTTTATTTATCCCCTTTGATTTCGCTTTGTTCATTAGCGAGATACTCAGAGCGCTTCCTCTTGATTCTCTTTTCTCTCGCAGCTTGGGCAAAATATCCCAATACTCCCGCAACTACTAGGAGTGCGGCGTCAATAAATGTGATTGCGATACTAGGGAGCTTATCCGCTATCAAAAAACTGATGATTAGCACAATGGGTAGGGCACATGCCATTGACAAAATCATCGTCTTGACAACTTTCAATAATTCGTTACGTGTCATATTTACCTCTCTAAAATAAATGCTAACATAATTTGTACATTTTAGCAAGAAGAATTTGTAAATTATTTTGTTTTTTTAGTGCGTATATACCTTGACTTATCTGTGAGTTTGGTATAAAATAATATAAATTTTATTAGTTTAGGAGATAAATATATGTATTGGGCAGATGAAATTGCAGAGCAGGTTATTGCCAAATATCCAGATGCCGAGGTTTATACTTGTGCTAGTGGTATTAGCCCTAGTGGAGAGGTTCATATGGGTAATTTGCGTGAGGTTATTACCAGTTGGTTCGTTGTCAAGGCATTGCAGGATAAGGGCAAGAAGACTCGTTTTATGTTCTTTTGGGACAACTACGATGGTTTGCGCAAAGTTCCTGCTGACCAAAACCAAGAGTTTACTAGATATGTAAAATGTGCTTTGGACGACATTCCTGACCCTATGGGGTGTCATAAGAGTTGGGCTCAGCACTTTCAGCAGCCTTTTATTGATTCGCTCAAAGAATTGGGAGTAGAGTTGGAGCACGTCAGTCAGGCAGACCGTTATAAGAGTGGAATGTACTCTGATAGCTTGATTTTGGCAGTGCAGAAACGTAAGCAGATTTATGACATTATTATGAGTTTCAAGACACAGGACGAGAATCTCGATGACAGAGAGCATTATTATCCTGTCCAGATTTATTGTCCAGAGTGCCACAAGCACACGACTACTGTTACTGCCGATAGAGAGGATGGTTCGGTATTGGACTATGAGTGCAAGTGTGGTTACAAGGGAACTATTGATTTGAGGACTCAACATCATGCAAAATTGGCGTGGAAAGCGGATTGGCCTATGCGTTGGGCTAGGGAAAAGGTAAACTTTGAGCCGGGCGGCAAGGACCATAGTACCGAGGGTGGTAGTGCGCAGGTTGCTGCCGCAATTGTTGGGCCAATTTACGGTGGAGAAGCGCCAATGTATCGTGGATACGAATTTGTAGGTATCAAGGGTATGAATGGTAAAATGAGTAGTAGTAAGGGTAATGTTATGACTCCTGCCAAGATGCTCAAAGTTTTCCCTCCTGAAATTATCCTGTGGATGTTTACGAGGTTTTTGCCAGAGAAAGCTTTTGATATTTCTCTTGACGAGGACGTGTTGCGTACTTACCACGAGTTTGACAGAATGTACGCTAGTTACAAGGCGGGCGAGGCTGACGAGGTTGTAACTCGTATTATGGAAATGGCGCTTTCTTGCTGTGGCAAAGATTATGAGAATTGCCCAGTGAGTGCGCAGACGATTGCTGCTTTCGCTCCAATTGTCAACTTTGACCTTGATATGTTGGTCGCATTGCTCAACAAGATGGGCGATACTTGTACTCGTGCGCAAATCGAGGATAGGTTCAATCGTATTAGTTATTGGTTGCAGACATATTGTCCTGAATCAATTAATAAGTTGCTTTACGATGTCAACACCGAGTTCGCTGCGACTCTAAATGATGAAGAGAAGCGTTGGGTAGGGAGTTTGTGTACTGCAATCAAGGCGAAAGATTTAACCCAAGAAGAAATGCAGACCCTGCTATACGACATTCCTAAAATTAATGGCGAGCCAGACAAGGCTAGGCAAAAGAGGTTCTTTGAGGTGGTTTACAATTTGTTGCTAGGCAAATCAAAGGGCCCAAGGCTGTATTTGTTCTTGACAGCGATTGATAAGGATAGTTTGATTAAACTATTGACTATATAATATGATATTTATACAAAACCAAATGCAGTAGCGTTAATGCTACTGCATTTTTTGTCATTTTTATTAGAGTGTTGTGGGAGGGGAGTAGCAAAAAGGAAAGAGTATATCAATTCGATACACTCTTTCTTTTCCTGCCTAACAATTACTTTCTGTTGCGTTTACGAGCAGCTTCACTTTTCTTTTTACGCTTTACGCTTGGCTTCTCGTATGCTTCGTGCTTACGCAAGTCGCCAATAATGCCATCTTTTTGACACTTACGCTTAAATCTCTTCAAAGCGCTGTCCAAAGATTCATCTTTGCCTACAACGATCATTGTCATTCTTCTCACCACCTTGGCACAATATAGTTATTCGATTTTGCCACAAATTTATGCAAAAGTCAAGTATAAAATTAAATTTTTACAAAAAAATACAAAAAAATTAAAAAATCAAACATTTTTTCTATATTTTTCGAAAAATAGTTGCAAATTTCAAAATTTGTGTTACAATAGGGGGTAGAAATTACAAAGGAGAAAAATATGTTAGCGAAAGTAAAGACTTTGGGGCTGACTGGTATTGAGGGGTTTGATTTGGTTGTTGAGGCTGACCTAAACAATGGTTTGCCCAAATTCGATATCGTAGGATTACCTGATACTGCGATTAAGGAGAGTAAGGAGAGAATCCGCAGCGCTATCAAGAATTCGTTGTTCAAGTTTCCTATGCTCAAACTCACGGTGAATTTAGCGCCCGCAGACACCAAGAAGGAGGGGCCAATATACGACCTGCCTATTGCGATTGCGTTGATGATTTGTACGGGTGAGATTGTTTGCCCTAATATAAAGGATTATGCGTTCATCGGTGAACTGGGGCTAGATGGGACGGTTAGGCGTGCACAAGGTGTGCTGCCCTTGTTGATTGCCGCTCGTTCGCTGGGGCATAAGAAGGTGTTTATCCCAGCAGAGAATGCGGTCGAGGCTAGTTTTATTGATGGAGTTGAGATTTATCCTGCCAAGACTTTGGCTGATGTGGTGTATCACCTCTGTGGTACAATTATGCAGGAGCCGATTGCTCATCGCAATTTCTTTGATTTGCAACTTCCTGTAACCGAGCAAAATGATATGTGCTATGTGCGTGGGCAGACGGCGGCGAAGCGTGCTATGGAGATTGCTGCTGCTGGTGGACACAACTTGATGATGATTGGGACGCCAGGCGCTGGTAAGACAATGCTCGCTAGATGTATGCCTACTATTTTGCCTGCTATGACTTTTGAGGAGGCTTTGGAAGTTACCAAAATTCACAGTATCTCGGGCATACTCGACCCTAATGAGGGAATTGTTTGGCGTAGACCGTTTCGTTCGCCACATCATACGACCACCGCAATTACTTTGACTGGTGGTGGTGCAAAGGCAAAGCCGGGTGAGATTAGTATGGCTCACAATGGAGTGTTGTTTCTTGATGAGTTGCCAGAGTACAATCGCAAAACTTTGGAAACCCTGCGTCAGCCTTTGGAGGATGGGACGATTACCGTTGCTCGTGTCAACAATACTATTGAGTACCCTGCACAGTTTATGTTGCTCGCTAGTATGAACCCTTGCCCTTGTGGTAACTACGGTAGCAAGACAAAGGAGTGTCGTTGTTCGCCCTCGCAAATTCATAAGTATTTAGAGAAAATGAGCGGACCTTTGATGGATAGAATTGATTTGCACATTGAGGTCGATGGTGTCTCTTATGAGGATTTGAGAGTAACCGACAAATTGGAGGAGAGGAGCGCTGATATTCGAGAGAGGGTCAATAATGCTAGGCGTATTCAGTTGGCTAGATTTGAGGGTACTAGCACAAAATGTAATGCAAAGATGACTTCTAATCAAGTCAACAAGTATTGCAAATTGGATTCGGAAAGCGAGGAACTCATCAAGGAGGCTTTTGATAAGTTGAACTTGTCCGCTCGTGCGTATAATAGGATTTTGAAAGTTGCTAGGACGATAGCCGACTTGGAGGGCAGTGAGGCTATCGGTATGGCGCATGTTGCTGAGGCTATTGGGTATCGCTCTTTGGATAAAAAGTATTGGATGTAACTATGGAATTATTGGATAAAGTTTTTATTTGGTTGTCAATGTGTGATTTGGATTTTTGCACGCTTTATGGGCTATTTGCTGACTATGACAATCCAGAAGATTTGTGGAAGTTAGATGAGTATGAGGGCGATATTGTCTATAACTTGACGGGGCAAGAATTTAGGGAATTGATGACGGTTCGTCAAAATGGGCTTTTGGATAAAGTAATCGCCGAACTTGACGGTCAGTCAAAAATTAAGTATGTGTGTATGTATCAGGACGAGTATCCTGCGAAATTGAGAGAACTAGATTTTCCTCCGTTTGTTATTTATTATGTCGGAGATTTGTCCCTTGTTAATAATAGAAATGTGGGAATAGTCGGTTCGAGAGTTTGTACTAGATATGGTCGTGAACAAACCGAGAGATTTGCGAGAGAGTTGTGTAATTGCGGATTTACGATTGTTAGTGGATTGTCCGAGGGTATTGATGCAATTGCTCACGAAACTGCGGTCAAAAATAATGGCAAAACGATTGCGGTTGTTGCTAATGGGTTAAAGATGATTTATCCTTCTATCAATACAAACCTTGCTCGTGATATTGCTAGGGCTGGCGGGCTTTTGATGACGGAATTTTATCCTGATTACGAGCCAAAGAGTTTTGCTTTTGTTCGCCGTAATAGAATTATTGCTGCTCTTTGCGAGGGTGTTTTGGCTACCGAAGCCCGCAGAGATAGTGGAGCACTGCATACTATAAATTTCGCTATGGACTTATCTCGTGAGGTATTTGCTTTGCCAGGTAATTGCAATAGTACTGCTAGCGGGGGCACGAATGATTTGATTAAACATTTCGGTTCAATGTGCGTTACCGAACCTAATGACATTATAGAGAGGCTCAACGAGAACTTGGTTTACCGTGAGATAATTCATCAAAACCAGCGCCCGATTAGCCGTGTCGATAGGCAAATGAATCTCAAAGAGGACGAGTCGCAAGTGTTGGAAATTGTCAAAAATGAGGACGCACATATAGACGAAATTGCAAAAATTTTGAAATTTGATACCAAAAAGTTGCTCGGATTGTTGACAATGATGGAAATTCGTGGTTTAATTAAAAAACTACCGGGTAATTTTTACGCAAGGAAGGATTAAATTATGTTTACTACAATTGCACCTATATTATGTTTTCTATTCTTTGGCTTTGCAGTTCTCAAATGGCTTGCTGGTAAATAGACTCGGATTTAGGAGGATTTATGAAATTAGTTGTCATAGAAGGTCCGGGTAAGAGAGCAACTATCAAAAAATATTTGGGCGATGATTATGAGGTCTTTGCTACCAAAGGTCATGTTAGAGATTTGCCTATTCATGGTTTTGGGGTGGATATTAACCATAATTTTACACCAAAGTATGAGATTTTGCCTGATAAGCAAGATGTTATCAAATCTTTGGAAAGTGTCGCCAGCAAGGCTGACCAAATTTTGCTCGCAACCGACCCTGATAGAGAGGGAGAGGCGATTTCTTGGCATGTTGCCAAAGTTTTGAATCTTAATCCACAGGACAATATTCGTATCGAGTTTAACGAAATTTCCAAGAACGCTGTACAAAAAGCAATCAAGCAACCTCGGGCGATTGACCTTAGGCTAGTTGACGCACAGCAAACTCGTAGGATATTGGATAGAATTGTTGGTTACAAGCTTTCGCCGATTTTGTGTAGGAAAATTCAACCTAAACTCAGCGCGGGGCGTGTGCAGTCTGTTACCTTAAAGTTGGTCGTAGATAGAGAAAGAGAGATTATCAACTTCAAACCTGAGGAGTGGTGGTCTGTCAATGCGACCTTGTCGAAACTTGGAGATAAGACCAAGTCTTTTAAGGCTGCCTTGTTAAATAAAGGCAATAAAAAAATAAAAATTGCCAATGCACAAGAGAAAGATGCCTTTTTGAACGATATTAATGGGCAACAATGGCAAATTGCTGGTATCAAGAAAAGTGTAACAAAATCGCACCCACCAGCACCTTATATTACGAGTAGTATGCAGCAAGATGCTCTAAACAAAATGGGTATGACATTAAAAAGGACGACCCAAGCGGCACAAAATTTGTATGAGGGTGTCGAATTAGCGGGGCGAGGTAAGACCGCTCTTATCACATATATTCGTACTGACTCTGTTAGAGTTTCGCCTGAGGCTCAGCAGATGGCGAAAGATTATATTATTAGTAAGTTCGGGGCGAATTACTATCCCGAAACTCCTAATGTGTACAAATCAAAAAAATCGGCGCAAGATGCCCACGAGGCAATTCGTCCTATTTATATAGATATTACGCCAGAAAGCGTCAAGGATAGTTTGTCAGATGATAATTACAAATTGTACAAGCTGATATATGAGAGATTTTTAGCGAGTCAGATGAGTTCGGCAACTTATAATTCGGTTTCTGTTGATGTTGCTGTCAAAGATTATACTTTTAGAGCGACTGGTCGTACTCCTATTTTTGACGGTTTTACTGTGCTTTATCAGGAATATGTGCCAAAGGATAAAGACAAAGAAGATGAGTCTGCGCAAGCGCATATTCCAGAATTGAGCGAGGGTGAGCTTGTGGACTTGTTGGGGCTAAAAACCGAACAGAAGTTTACCAAGCCTGCAGCAAGGTACACCGAGGCGAGCCTAGTCAAGGCAATGGAAGAAAAAGGTATCGGACGTCCTGCAACCTATACTCCAACTATTACTGTTTTGTTCAATAGAAAGTATGTGGAAAATGAGGGCAAATTTATTCGACCTACCGAACTTGGGTGCGCAGTAACAGATTTGCTGGTTCAGCATTTCCCTGATGTTATGGACATTGGGTTTACTGCTGATATGGAGTCGAATTTAGACGAAATCGCTGACGGAGAGAAAGATTGGCATCAAGTCTTGACACTCTTTTATGAGGATTTCAAGAAGCAAATGGAGGCAGCAGGCGAGGCATTGAAAGCGCCTGTTGAGGAAACGGACGAGGTTTGCGAAAAATGCGGCAGCCCTATGGTTATTCGTACTGGTAAGTATGGTAGATTTATGTGTTGCAGCAATTACCCAAAATGTAAAAATATAAAAAATATTAAGGGCGAAGATAACTCTTCTGAAGTTGAGGAAACGGACGAAGTTTGCCCTGATTGTGGTGCAAAATTGGTAATTCGTGCGGGCAAGTATGGTAAATTTATATCGTGTAGCAACTATCCAGAGTGTACTTACAAGCGAAATGTCAATGACGGCACTTCTGAGGTAAAGGAAACTGAAATAGTGTGCGATAAATGCGGGCATAAAATGGTTGAGAGAACGGGTAAGTTTGGCAAGTTTTTGGCTTGCAGCAACTATCCAAATTGCAAAAATATTATGAATATCAATGCAAATGGGGAAGTCGTAGAGAAATCTGATAGTGTGCTGAATGAGGGAGATATTTGTCCTCAATGTGGTAGCCCTCTTGTTGTAAAAACAGGGAAGTACGGTAAATTTGTGGCTTGTAGTAATTACCCTACTTGTGATTTTATCAAGAATAATAAGCAAAAGGCTGCTCCTGTCGAAACTGATTTTGTTTGTGAAAAATGCGGTGGCAAAATGTTGGAGCGAATGGGAAGATATGGCAAGTTTTTGGCGTGCAGCAACTATCCAAACTGTAAAAATATCAAGCCGTTGCCAAAATCGGGAGAAAATAATAAAGAAAATACGGAGAGTTAATTTGACGAAAGTTACTGTTATTGGTGCTGGCTTGGCTGGGTGTGAGGCGGCACTGCAATTGGCAAAAGCGGGTGTAAATGTTGACCTGTTTGAAATGAAACCTGTAAAATTTTCGCCCGCGCATCATAATCCAAATTTTGCAGAGTTGGTATGTTCAAACTCTTTGAAGTCGGACACGCTGGATTTTGCAACTGGTTTATTAAAAGCGGAAATGCGTAATCTTGATTGTGAATTATTAAAGTGTGCAGATTTAGCCTCTTTGCCATCTACAAAAGCGCTGACTGTGGATAGAGAGAAATTTAGCGGTTTGGTAACACAATTGGTGCGTAGTAATCCTCTTATTAATATAAGGAATGAGGAAGTTGTGTCTTTTGATATCGATTCGCCTACTATTGTAGCGGCAGGGCCTCTTTGCTCGGACAATTTGACCGATTTTTTGTCCTCACTTATTGGAGAGAAATTGTATTTTTATGATGCGGTTGCGCCTATTGTGAATGGGGAAAGTATAGATTACAATTATGCGTATCCCGCAGACGAGGGGTATGTCAATTGTCCATTGACAAAGTCTGAATATGAGGATTTTTGTGTGGCTTTGCGTGATGCGGAAAGAGTGGAATTGCACGATTTTGAGAAAGAAATCAATTTTGAGTCGTGTTTGCCCATTGAAATAATGGCAAAGCGTGGCTTGGAGGTTATGCGTTGTGGGCCGATGAAGCCGACACAGTTTGATGATAATGCATATGCGGTGGTTCAGTTGAGGAAAGAGAATGTCGAGGGAACAATGTACAACCTTGTGGGTTTTCAGACAAATCTTACTTTTGAATCGCAACGCCGTGTGTTTTCAATGATTCCGGCTCTGCATAATGCTGAATGGTTGCGCTATGGTGTGATGCACAGAAATACTTACATCAATGCACCAAAGTATCTAAATAAGTATTTTCAATTAAAGAGCAATCCCAATGTATTTTTTGCAGGGCAGATAAGTGGAGTCGAAGGGTACATTGAATCTATCGCAAGTGGTTTACTTTGTGGAATTAATATGATAAAATATATCCGCAATCAACAGTTAGTCGATTTCGGTACTGAGACTTGCTTGGGGGCTTTGCAAAATTATTTGTTATGTGGGAATGTAAATAATTTTCAGCCTATGCATATTAACTGGGGATTGTTGAAACCTATTGATGCGCCTAAAAAGGATAAGAAAAGATGCCTTTGTGAGCGGTCTATTACAAAAATTGTGAATTTGAGGGAGAACAATAATATATGATTAGTATGAAAGGGACTACAATAGTTGCTTGCCGCCGTAATGGTAAAACTGTTATTGGTGCGGATAGTCAGGCAACTTTGGATACAATGGTTTTTAAGGACGGTGTCAAAAAGTTACACAGAATCTATAACGATAAGGTGATTGTCGGAATGGCTGGTACTGTTAGTCATAATTTGGCTGTTTTGCGTCTGTTGGAAGAGAATCTTAATAAATATTCGGGCAATTTGCAGCGTGCTTTAGTTGAAATTTCGAATAATTGGCAAAACGCTAATGCAATGCACCCAAATTTGGAAGTGATGATGGTTATCGCTGACAAAGATGATATTTTTGTGTTTATGGGCGATGGTATGGTTTGTCGTCCTAGTGAGGAGTTTACTTCGGTCGGTTCGGGCAGTCATTACGCATTAGGTGCGTTGCGTGCATTGTACGACAATACAAAAATGTCTGCTCGTGAAATTGTAGAAAAAGCTCTCGATATTGCGGGTGATTACTGCATTTACACAAATAAACATTTCTTCTTTGAGGAGGTAGAGTAATATGGAATTGTTGACTCCAAAAGAAATCGTAGCGGAACTAGATAAATACATTATTGGTCAGGACAGGGCAAAGCGTGCGGTCGCTGTTGCGTTGCGTAACCGCTACCGCCGTAGCAAGTTGCCTGAAAATTTGAGAGAGGATATCACTCCTAAAAACATTTTGATGAAAGGTCCTACTGGCGTGGGTAAGACGGAGATTGCTAGGCGTTTGGCAAAAATCGTTCGTGCACCTTTTGTTAAGGTTGAGGCGACAAAGTATACCGAGGTTGGTTATGTTGGTCGTGATGTAGAGAGTATGATTAGAGATTTGGTCGAAACTTCTATTCGTTTGGTTAGAGATGAAAAGTTTGAGGAAGTCAAGGCTACCGCTACAAACAATGCCAACAAAAAAATTAGGGATTTGTTGCTCAAAAGTAGCAAGGTAAAAGCAAGCACAAAACCTGCGACTTCTACTGCAAAAGTTGATGATAACACAGTTGAAATTGTAGTAGAGGATAAGGACAACAAAAATCGTGCTGACGAATTGCTAAAAGAAATTGAAGAGGGTAAGCATGATGACGATTTGGTTGAAGTAGAGGTTACCGAAGCGCCAAAGATGATTGAGATTATTCCGGGTGCGCCTGACGCAAATCTAAATGATATGCTAGACGGATTTTTGCCAAAGCGCAAAAAAGTCCGTAAAATTACGGTTGCACAAGCAAGGCGTAATTTCGTAAGTGAGGAGAGCGATAGGTTGATTGATCTTGACGCTGTAAACGAGGAGGGCGTGCGTAGAGCAGAGCAAGAGGGTATTATCTTTATTGATGAAATCGACAAGATTGCTATTTCTCGTGGGAATGGTAGTGGTCCAGATGTATCTCGTGAAGGCGTGCAGAGGGATATTTTGCCTTTTGTTGAGGGGTGTACTGTAAACACAAAGTACGGTCTGATTAAGACTGACTACATTTTGTTTATCGCGGCTGGTGCTTTCCATATTGCCAAAATTGAGGATTTGATTCCTGAGTTGCAAGGTCGTTTCCCGATTCGTGTGGAATTGGATAACCTTACGGCAAAAGATTTCTATAACATTTTGACACAGCCCAAAAATGCTATCACAATGCAGCAAGCGGAGCTTCTCAAAGTTGATAATATTGATTTGCAGTTTGAAAAGGACGCTTTGCAAGAGATTGCGAGAATTGCTGAATTGGAGAATGAAAATCAAGAAAATATTGGTGCTAGGCGTCTGCACACGATTATGGAGTCTTTGCTAGATGAAATTAGTTTTGAGGCAGATGGTAATTATCCGATGAGCAAGGTTGTAATTACCAAGGAGCTCGTCCAAAAAGTCTTGGCATCGTCAGTAAAACAGTATGATATTACAAAATACATTATGTAAAAAGGAGGGAGTAAATTGAGCAAAGATATGACTCCTGTTAGAGGCACAAAGGACTATTTGCCAAAGGAAATGGCTATGCGTGAGGAAGTCAAATCAATCATTTTGAAATCGTACAAGAGCTTCGGTTTTATGCAGATTGGTACTCCAATTTTGGAGGATATTGACAACCTTATGGGGAGTGATGGCGGCGATAACCTGAAATTGATTTTCAAGGTTTTGAAGCGTGGCGAAAAGCTAGACTTAAAGAAGCCAAATCTTACCGAGCGTGATATAGTGGATATTGGTCTAAAATATGACCAAACAGTACCTCTTGCTAGGATGTACGCAAATAACCAAAATGTTTTGCCGTCTCCTTTTAAGTCTATCCAAATTGACTCATCTTTTAGAGCGGATAGACCGCAGTTGGGTAGAAATAGACAGTTTACGCAATGTGATATTGATATTTTGGGTGATTCGAGCAGCAATGCAGAGATTGATATAATCAACACCACTGCAAAAACTTTTGAAGCTCTCGGTTTTGATGGCATAGTTGCAAAAGTCAATGATAGGCGAATCTTGTCTGATTTGATTGCTATGGCGGGATTTAGCGAGGAGCAAGAGAAAGATGTATGTATTTGCCTCGATAAAATAGACAAACTTGGTATTGAGGGAGTACGTGCAGAAATGCTCACTAGGAATTTTAGTGAGGAGAAAACACATTTGTTGTTGGAGCAGATTGAAAGCATTATTGATGCAGGAACGGACTATTACGGTGTTTTGCTCGCTTGCGGTGTTCGCGCCGATGTTGTAAATAGTGTAAAATATTTGCTAGATAGTGTGAATGCATTGTCGTCAGGTAAATCAAGAGCGGAGTTTGATATTTCGATCGTGCGTGGGCAAAATTATTACACTGGTGTAGTGTACGAATTTTATTTGCCTGGAATTTCTGGTGCTTGTGCTGGTGGTGGTAGATACGACAATATGATTGGTAAGATGGTAGGGAAAACTGTGCCTGCTGTTGGTTTGGGGCTGGGCTTTGAGCCTACTTGTTTATTGTATTCTGAAAAGCATAAGGACGCAAAACCCGAGTGTCCTACTGTTGCTGTAATGTATGGCAATGATGATGACTTTGTGGAAGTTATGAAGTTTGTACAATCAATCAATGACAAATGCAATGCAGCTGCAATTTTGGCAAAGAAGAATATTTCGCACCAACTGGATATTTTGAGTGAGAATGGTTACACGCACTTTTGTAATTTTGCCGATAAAATTATCAAGGAAATTTCGCAAAATTAATTTGTGTTTTTTGTAAAATGTGGTATAATTAATTTAGAATTTTATAAGGAGAGACAAAATGGCTATAGTTCATATAACAAAAGAGAATTTTAGAGAAGTTATCAACGGCGATAAGTTGGTTTTGGTAGATTTTTTTGCTACTTGGTGTGGCCCTTGCAAAATGTTAGGCCCTATTGTAGAGCAAATTTCAGAAGAGCGTGATGATGTTGTTATAGCAAAGTGCGACATTGATGAATGTATGGATTTTGCACAAGAATTTGGTATTATGAGCGTTCCTACAATGATTTTGTTCAAAAATGGTAAGGAAGTTGCCAAAGAAATTGGTCTCAAAACAAAAGATTATATTGTCAATGTAATTGATTCTAATTTATAAGCGAGGAGGCTGCCTATATATTAAGGGCTGCCTTTTTTGCCTTTTGGGTATTGACACTAATGCTTGCTCGTGGTATAATGTATATAATAAAGAAGTGAAAAAAGGAGAATAGAATGAACAGAATTTATATGGATAATGCCGCGACTACTCCGCTTTCTAGTGAGGTGTTGGCAGAGATGATGCCCGTTTTGACTGGCGGTTTCGGCAATCCTAATAGTTTGCATTCTTTTGGTCGTGAGGCAAAGCAGTATGTCGATGTTGCTCGTGCGAGAGTCGCAAAGGGTTTGGGCTGTGACGAGGAGGAAATTTACTTTACCAGTGGTGCGACTGAGGCTAATAACTGGGCGATTAATGGTATAGCCAAGGCTTATAGGCATAAGGGTAATCATATCATTACATCAAAAATTGAGCATCCTAGTATTTTGGAAACTTGCAAAAAAATGGAGCGAGAGGGATATAGGGTTACTTACCTCGATGTAGATGAATCAGGTTTTGTCCGTATTGACCAACTGTTGCACTATTTGAGTTCGGATACTATTTTGATTTCTATTATGGCAGCAAACAATGAGGTCGGCACAATTCAGAATTTGCAAACGATTGCTAATATTGCAAAGGAAAAAGACGTAATTTTCCATACAGATGCTACTCAGGCGGTGGGGGCGATTAGCCTAAATGTACACGAAATGGGTATTGATTGTTTGAGTCTGTCTGGACACAAATTGAATGGCCCAAAGGGTGTCGGCGCTCTGTATGTTAGCAATAAAATTTTGATTACGCCATTTATGAATGGTGGTGAGCAAGAGTACGGTTTGCGTGCTGGCACTACCAATGTTGCTGGTGTTGTTGGTTTGGGTAAGGCTGTGGAAATTTCAACTAGGGACATACTCGCTAATAGTAAGAAATTGCGTACTTTGAGAGATTATTTTATCAATCAAGTTGAACAAAAAATTGAGATGACTTATCTAAACGGTCACCCAATTCAGAGATTGCCAAACAATATCAATATCTCTTTCGGTATGGTTGATGGAGAGAGTTTGATGTGTATGTTGGATGTCAACGGAATTGCGGTCAGCACAGGGTCCGCTTGTTCTTCTGGGTCAACTGAGGCTAGTCATGTTTTAACTGCGATGGGCGTTCCTGCCGATTTGGCACAGGGTGCGGTGCGTTTTTCTATCAGTAGGTCTACAACAAAAGAAGAGATTGATTATGTTGTGGAGAAATTGGTGGAATGTGTAGAGAAACTTCGTAAAATTTCTGCCATGCAAAAATCACAAGTTGGTAAGGGGGAGTAAAATATGTATAATGAAAAAATTGTAGAGATTTTGCAAAACCCCAAAAATGTGGGTATTATCAAGGGGGCGAATGCCGTTGGTAAGGCTTGCAGTGATGTGTGTAGTGATATTCTTAAATTTTATCTAATGATTGATGATGGTGTCGTAATAGAGGCAAAGTTCAAAACTTTTGGTGGTTCGGCTCTGATTGCTGTGGCTTCTGTAACCACAAGTTTGCTGGTTGGTAGAACTGTGGACGAGGTTTTGGCTTTTGACACTAATGAGATTATTCAAGTTTTAGGTAATTTGCCTAACAAAAAGGGTTATTGCCTAGGGCTTGTCGAGCAAGCGCTTAGGAGTGCTGTCGAAGATTATTACAAGAAATTGGAAAAGGAACAACAAGAATAATAACAACAGAAAAACGAGGTAGTTTATGTTGGCAAATAAAAAGTACACATTAATAAAAGATGACTTTATAAAGTTATCAAACGGTGTTAAATTGTATAGGATTATGGCGCTCCGTGATATTTTGACGGACAGAATCATTGTTTTGACTGGGCAAAAGGGCGGTTATATTGAAAACGAGAGGAATTTGTCTCACAATGGAGATGCTTGGGTTTGTGAGGGCAGTATTGTGAGAGAAAATGCTTTTGTGTGTAGAGATGCTATTATCAAAGGCAAAAGTGAATTGTGGGGTGAGGCGTATGTGTCGGGTAGTGTTACTGTGAATAATTGTTTTGTCTGTGATAACACCGTAGTAACTGATAAGTGTGATTTGAATAATTGTGTTTTGTCGGGTGAGAGAAATATATCTGGCACTTGTTATTATGATGGTGTAAAAATTGGTGAATTTGCTAATGTGGATGCTATCTCACAAAGTGAGTCTGTTTCTATGGATTTTGATGTTATGCAAAAATAATTACCAAAATTTTCCTCCTTTATTTTGTCATAATTTACACAAAATAATTTTGGAAAGGAGGATATAAATATGTGCGATGGAATCTTGGTCGGAATGATGTTGGGCGCCGTAGCCGGTGCTGTCATTGTTCAGGTGTGTAAACCTGCTCGTGATGCAATCGAGAAAGGTAAAGAAAAGTTTAAGGAAAAAGTTGCAAAATTATAAGGTAAAAGGGGCGAATCATCAGATTGGCTCTTTCTTTTTTGAAGGGGATTATATATGAATAATAATAAGTTTGTTTTAGATAAGAGTAAGTATAGGATTGAGCCTGATGGTGTGGTGGTATACAGAGTTCGTGCGTTGCGTGGGTTTTATTCCAAAAGTGGTTACGTAAATGAGGGAGATTAT
>DHMD01000022.1:29387-38300 GCA_002405615.1 Christensenella sp. UBA4651
GCGGCTTTGTGCAGAGCGAGAGGAATTTGGGGCGGAACCGTTCTTGCTGGATTTATGGGGATACTGTGGTTAGAGATGATGCCTATGTTTGCGGTGATGCTGTGGTTATGGATTGCCAAGTTGATAAGAATGCTACAATTTGCGATTTGAGTATTGTTGCTAACTCAAATATAACAGATAATGCTGTTGTGAGTGGTAAAACGACAGTGTTAAATTCTTTTGTTAGTGGAAATGCGGTTGTCAGTGGACCTACTAGGTTATACAAATCTCAGGTAACAGGAAACGCTTGTGTATTTGAGAAGGTTTGTTTGGAAAGGGTAACCATTGATGAGTGTGTCGGTTCTTTCCTTAAAAAGGAAAGATATGAAACTTGCGTATCTACTCACAAGTATACATTGGTTCCTTTATCTGGTGATTTGGAGGGGCTGTTTAGATTGAGGGCTAACGAGGAATTGATAAATTATTGTGCAAAAACTAATCAAAAAGTGATACCAGAGGGGGCTTTGGGGGGGATTGTTAGTGGTGCTCACAACCTGTCTAAACATGGTGATTGCTGGATTGATTATGATTCTATGGTGCTAGGGAATGCTAGCGTTCACGATTATGCGTTTGTTACTGGTAGGTCGGTGTTGTGTGAAAATGCAGTTGCTTGTGGCAGTACTTTGATTACTAATTGTATTTTGAGCGGTAACGCCTATGCTGCAGGGCGTTCTAAATTAAAAAATATTACATTGGGTGGCAAATCTCGTGTATTCGGCTCTGCAAAACTAGGAAATGAATATGGTGGTGCCGATGTCAAGTTTTGTAGTAGGCATAATTTTGATAATTTTAGTGTGGCGACCCATGAGGACCTTATGCTGTATCAGGGGCTAGCTGCTGGGCGAAAATAGATTAAATTTAGAAAAAATTGCATAAAAGTTTGCTTTAATTCGAATAATATGTTATTATAGTTTAACAAATCTTTTTGTTCAAGGGGAAATTATGACTAGGAAAATGGGTTTAGATTTAGGAAATGTCAATATCGGTATTGCTTTTAGCGACCCGTTGGGTATGTTTGCCAGTGGTTTTGTAAATTATCGCAGGCAGACTCTTGAACAGGATTTGAAATATATTGCCGATTTGGCTGTGGAAAAGCAGGTGGATACTATCGTGGTCGGTTTGCCCAAAAATATGGACGGAACGGACGGCGAGCGTGTGCAATTTACCTATGACTTTTGCGCCGAGTTAAAGAAATTTACGTCTTTGCCTATCGTGTACCAAGATGAGCGTTTGACTACAGTTAGTGCGGAAAAATTGCTAATCAGTGCCGATGTTAGGCGAGAGAAGCGCAAAACTGTCATTGATGAGGTTGCGGCTAGTATCATTTTGCAGAGTTATTTGGACAAGAAAATTTAATTAAGGAGTCTATTATTATGGCAAAAAATGAAGAAATGGATAATCCAATTTTGAGGTTGTTGGACCCAGAGAACAGCGACCCAATCGTGTTGTTTGACGAGAACGAGAAGCCTGTAAGTTTTGAGCAAATCGCTCTAATCCCTTACCAAGAGAAGCTTTACGCAATCCTCAAACCTATCGAAAAAATGGACGGTGTGGCTGATGATGAGGCTATCGTGTTCTCATTCGAGGAAGACGACTCAAACGAGGACCAATTGTTGGTGGTTGAGGAGAACGATGCCATCATTGATGAGGTCTTTGCAATTTACAACAAATTGCTCGATGAGCAAGGCGCTGCTGAGTAAAAAATGCCCTAGTTTTGAAGTGACCCCTACGGGGTTCACTTCAGTTGTAGGGCTTTTTTTATTGTTTTTTAGGATTTGTTAATGCTTATAAATGCTAGCAAAGTTGTGTGTAAAATTCTACAAATTTTTATGAAAAATTGTGAAATTTGCCTTGATTTATTATTTAATTTATGATATACTAGTGCTGTTGAAATACACACCGTGGGCTATTTTTGGCACCGTTGCCGCACTTTTTGTGAGGTTGAGCCAAGGAGTTTTAACGCTTGCGGGCGGAACAAAAACGAATTTAAGGAGGATAATCCAAGTGTCAATTTCAATTAAACAATTGCTCGAAGCTGGCGTTCAATTTGGGCACCCTACCAGACAATGGAACCCTAAAATGAGCAAGTACATTTTTTGTGCTCGTAACGATACTCACATTATCGATTTGGAGCAATCAGTAGTTTTGGTTCAACAGGCTTATGACTACGTTAGAGATATGGTTTCTAAGGGTAAGACTGTATTGTTTGTTGGTACTAAAAAGCAGGCATGCGATGCAGTAAAAGAAGAGGCTGAGCGTTGTGGTATGTACTACGTAAACACTCGTTGGTTGGGTGGTACTCTCACAAACTTCAAGACCATTAGGTCAAGAGTTGACAGACTCGCAAAACTAAACAAGATGGAGCAAACTGGTGAGTTTGAGTTCTTCCCAAAGAAAGAAGTTCTCAAAATGAAGGCAGAGCGTGACAAATTGGAGAAGAACTTGGGCGGTATCAAGGATATGACAAGTTTGCCTGGTTTGTTGTTTGTAGTAGACCTCAAAAAGGAGCATATCGCTATCAAAGAGGCTCGTGCTCTCGGTATCCCTGTTGTTGGTCTTGTTGATACAAACTGCGACCCAACACTTGTTGATGTTGTAATCCCTGGTAACGATGACGCTATCCGTTCTGTAAGATTAATTGCGGAGGCTGTTGCTAATGCTGTAATCGAGGCAAAGAGCGGCGATGTTCCTGAAACAAAGGAAGAAGTTAGCGAAGTGACAGAGGAAATCAACGAAGTTGGTGAAACTGTAGCAAAGAAAGTTTTTAAGAAGAAAGAAGAAGTTAAAGAAGAAACTGCCGAGGTAAAGGCTGAGGCTGCGGAAGATGCTCCTGTGAAAAAGACTAGGGCAAAGAAAACTGTAAAAGAAGAAAGTACTGAATCTGCAGAATAATGCTAAATAATAAGGAGTAAAATTATGAGTTTAACTGATGACATCAAGACTTTGCGTGCTCGTACTCAAGCGGGTATGATGGATTGTAAAAACGCTCTCGAAGCGAATGGTGGCGATATGGATAAGGCTGCTCAATGGTTGAGAGAGAAAGGTATGGCTGCTGCAGCCAAGAAAGAGGGCAGAATTGCCTCAGAGGGTATTGTAGAATGTTATATCCACATGGGTGGTAAAATCGGTGTTATGGTAGAGTTGAACTGTGAGACCGACTTTGTAGCAAAGGGTGCACCTTTCAAGGAGCTTGCACACAACATCGCTATGCAAATCGCTGCATACAAGCCGCTATACGTTAGTGAAAAAGATGTTGACCAAGAAGCTCTCGAAAAAGAGCGTCAGATTTACCTTGCGCAAGCAATTAACGAGGGTAAGCCTGAGCAAGTAGCTCAAAAGATTGTTGAGGGGCGTATCAAAAAGTACTACAAGGAAGTTTGCTTGCTTGACCAAGAGTATTTTAGAGATTCATCAAAGACTGTAAGAGACTTGGTAAATGAGGCTGTCCTTTCAATCGGTGAGAAAATCACTGTTCGTCGCTTCGTTCGTTACGAAATGGGCGAGGGTTTGGAAAAGAGAGTTGACAATTTTGCAGAAGAAGTTGCAAAACAAGCCGCTGGTCAATAGTTGACAAAATAAAAGACTTTTGATAGTCTTTTATTTTTTTATCAAAAAACATTTGCCAAAAATGTAAATTATTAGTAAAATAGTGTATATTAATATTTAGGAGTTAATTATGTTAAGTGAATATGATTCTAGTTTGTACGACGGTTTGAGTACGAGTTTGCAAAAAAATTTGGACCACTTTAATTCGGAATTAAATTCAGTGAGAGCTGGTAGAGCAAACCCAAGATTGTTGGATAAAATTATGGTAGATTACTACGGCACTATGACGCCGTTAAATCAGATGGCAAACATTAGTGCGCCAGACCCACGCACCATTGCTGTTTCTCTTTGGGATATTAGTATGCTCAAAGAAACTCTCAAAGCAATTCAGGCTAGTGATTTGGGCTTGAACCCAAGCGATGATGGTAAGGTTATCAGACTTTTTGTGCCAGCACCTACCGAGGAGCGTAGATTGGAATTGGTCAAAATGATTAAGAAATTTGCAGAGGACACTCGTGTAAATATGCGTAATGGTCGCAGAGATTGTTTGGACGAATTCAAAAAGTTGAAGAAAGATAGCAAGATTACTGAGGACGAATTGAAAACTGCTGAAAACGAAGTTCAGAAAATTCTTAACAAGTTTATTGACAAAGTTGAGGAGGCTCTCAAAGCAAAAGAAAAGGAAATTACCGAAGTTTAGGCTTGCAATTTGTTGAATTAATTTGCATATATTAGTTTTGTTAGAGTTTAATTTTGTGAATATGTGTAATACTTTTAGTAAAAAGGAGTAGAGATGGGGGCGAAAAAGGTAAAAATTAATAAGCACTTGGATTTGAATCGTTTGCCCCAGCATATTGCAATAATTATGGACGGCAACGGTAGGTGGGCTACTCGTAGGGGTATGCCTAGGAATTTTGGACATAAGGCTGGTTGCGAAAATCTCAAAAAAATCGTAGAGCATATATATGATTTGGGTATAAAATGTGCAACTTTCTTTGTGTTTTCGACCGAAAACTGGCGCCGTCCGAAAGAGGAAATCGATGGAATTTTTAATGTAGTCCGAGATTATATCAATGATGATGGCGATGACTTTGTGCGCAGGGATTCAAAAGTGGTAATTTCTGGCGATTATAAGAAACTGCCTAGTGATATCGTTGAGGCTTTTGACAACTTGATAGAAAAAACCAAAAATTGCAAGAGTTTTACGCTCAATTTGGCGGTAAATTATGGGGCAAGAGATGAACTGCTACGAGCCTTTAATTTGGCTCGTGAGGCGGGAGTTGAGTTAAAAACTGCGCAAGATTTGGAGCAGTATCTATACACAGCGGATTTGCCTGACTTGGATTTTGTGATACGGACGAGCGGGGAAATGCGACTCAGCAACTTTATGCTTTGGCAGTTGGGGTATAGTGAGTTGTATTTTACAAAGACTTATTGGCCGTCATTTACGCCGAAAGAACTACAAAAAGCCCTCATTGATTTCCAAAAAAGAAAAAGGCGTTTCGGCGCTGTATAAACAATAGGAGAAATTTATGGAAAATAAAGATGGGAAAGTAACCAACACTCCTGCAAATTTTTTGCCTAGAATAATTTGGGGCGGAATAATTCTTGTTGTGCTTGTCGGATTTTTTGCCCTAAGATTGTTGAGTGCTTATGTTTTTGATGTGTTGCTTGCCGCACTGATTATCATTTCTGCGCTAGAAGTGGAAAATGTGCTGCACAAAATGAATAGACCTACACATACTGTGGCGGTCGCACTATATCCGATATTGTGTTTTGCAATGGTTGCCGTTGCTGCTAATACTGGCTTGCACGCTGGTATTGCGTTGCTGTTTATGGTTTTGGCGATGTTCGTTCTGGGTGTAATTATCTTTGCTTATCCGCTGATTTTTGTAAAGGCTGGACGCAAGGCAAAAGAGAGAGATTCTTTTGAGGGTTCGCTACTGTACTACGCTTTTAGCAAAATGATAAATACGCTGTTTGTTTGTTTGTGGCCTACTTTGTTTTTTAGTTTTACATTTATGCTAAACCACTACAATTTGTTGAGTGCTTCTAGTTATATAGAGGCATTCTGCAATCCTGAAATGGGAGTTGATTTTGGGCTCTTTGCGTTGGTATTCTTGTTTGCTACTACAATGGCTGCGGATACTTGCGCAATGATGTCTGGCAGATTTATCGGTGGGCCAAAAATTAGCCTAACGAAACTGGGGCCTGGTAAGTCTTGGACAGGCTTAATCGGTGGTATTATCGGCGCTACTTTGATGGGTATGATTATTTACTTTATCTTTAATGCGTTCTATGGTTACAGCACTTTGTTTAGTTCGCTACATTATGGTGCTTGGACATTCTTGTTGGGTGGATTCTTTGCTGGTGTATTTAATATGACTGGCGATATATTTAGTTCATTCTTCAAACGTAGAGCAGTTATCAAAGATTTTAGTCAACTCATTCCCGGACACGGTGGCGTAATGGATAGATGCAATGGCTTGCTCGTAAACTCTGTATTTGTGTTTGTATTCTTTATCATATTGTTTGGCTAATATGAATAAAATTAAGTGCGGGCGGATAAACCCGCACTACTTTTTGTAGGGAGGTAAATGTGATTAGTTGCTTGGCATCTTTTGCCAGTGTTATGACAACTATTGGTTATATAGTTTTGGCGATTGTAGTTTTGCTCGTAATGATTACTATACACGAGGCGGGGCATTATACTTTTGGTAAAATTTTCAAGTTCAAAATCAATGAATTTTCGATTGGTTTTGGTAAAGCAATTTTCAAGAAAAAGTTGAAATCTGGCGAAGATTTTAGTATACGGCTCGTTCCTCTCGGTGGATATTGCGCTTTTGCGGGTGAAGATGAGGAGGATAACGACCCAGATGCTTTCAATAACAAAGCGCCGTGGAAGCGGTTGATTGTCCAGTTCGGTGGAGTATTATTTAACTTTTTGTCTGCAATTATTTTTGCTTTTATCTTGTTACTTGCTTTTGGTTACGATGTCCCAAGAGTTAATGAGGTAAATTCTGCATATCAAGATTCTACTGTATTGAGGCAAAACGACATAGTGAGAGAAATAGATAATACTCGTGTCGACTTTGTAACGGGAAATACCGCAAATAATATTCTTAGCCGCTATTATGCTAATATGACTGAAGAAGAAAAGGCTGCTGGTGTAGAGGTAACTATCGAGGAGAAAAACTACACAAAGTATGATTCTCTGCCGCTAAAAGTTGAGCGTGATGGCGAGATGCTGGATATTGTGGTCAACTTCTATGTAAACAAAGTAACGGACGAGAATGGCAAAACGAGTGAGTCGATTGCGGTAGGTTTTAGCACCGTTCCATACAAGCATAGTTTTGGCGAGGCTTTGGTGAGGAGTGTTCCTGTGGCGGCAGGTTTTGCTTGGCAAGTGCTAGTATTCTTGTGGATGCTTTTGACGGGCGGAATTGGGCTTAGCGATATAGGTGGACCTTTGACCACAATTTCTACAATTGCTGAGTACTCGCAAATGAACATTGCGAATTTGTTTGTGTTCTTGCCGTTTATTGCTGCTAACCTTGCAGTGTTTAATCTCTTGCCGATTCCTGCACTGGACGGTTCGAGAATGGTGTTTACTACTATTGAGTGGATACGAGGTAAACCGATAAATAGAAAAATAGAGGGGTATATTCATTTTGGCGGAATGATAGTGCTTTTTGCACTCGTGATTTTTGTCGATATTTATCATTTCTTTATTTAGGAGCGAAAAGTGAGCGTTTTACAAAAGATTATTGATTTGGGCTTTGGCGAAAATAAATTGAAACTTGACGAGGCCACCTTTAATACCAAAAAAGATGAATTGACTATCAATTTTATGTATCCCGAGGATAGACCGATTGCTGATGATGACAAAAAGCAAATTATAGGAATTATCACAAATGACTTTGGTGATTCGTGCAAAATCGTGGTAAAGTTTAACAAAAGCTGCTTTGACAAAGAGGTTATTTTTGAACGAATTGAGGAGTATATAGACAAGTATTACAAAGTGCTCAAAAATGAAATGAGACGTGATGATATTGCTATTCAGCGTCTGTCTGAAGGTGAGGGGGCGGAAATTATAATTTCTTGTGATGAATTGCGAAAGCAAGTTTTTGTCAACAAGAAATTTGATGCCGACCTAAAAGCATTTTTGCAACGCAAGTTCTTCTTTGATTTTGTGGTTACTTTGCGAGTGGACAAAGAATCGACCAATTTACAAGAATTTTTGGACAATATGCCCAAAATTGATACGGGACTGAGTGATGCTCTCGCAAAAGAGAGTCAAATCAATCATATGGAAATCGAGTTGGGTGAGTGCTTTTATGGTAAGTATATGCCAAACAAGGTTGGCTTTATTGCGGACATTGATGCGGAAAACGGCAACGAAGTTATGGTTGCTGGCGTGGTAACTAATGTTGCGTTGACCACTTTTACATCAAAAGTAAAAGTTGATGGCGAGCCTATGGAACGCAAGAAATTCTCATTTACGCTGACTGACCCTAGCGGGTTTATCAATGTGGTTGTTTTTCCACAAGAGAAGACGCTCAAGCCACTAGAACTTATGGAGGACGGTATGACTGTTGCGGTCGGTGGCACGATTAACGAGTTCAATGGCAATAGAAGTTTGCGAGTAAGTAGTATCTCAAAGTGCGATATACTCACAAAGGAATTAAAGCGTGTCTATCGCAAGGTTAATGATGACTACTATTATGTGAAGCCTCAACCAGTTTTGGAAACACAGCAGATGGATTTGTTTGCTGTCGGTGGGAAGACTACTGATTACTGGAATACGCACGATTCGGTCGTCGTGTTTGACCTCGAAACGACTGGTTTTGATTCCAAAAGTTGTAAAATTATCGAAATTGGTGCGGTAAAAATTACCAAGGGTTCAATAATTGAAACTTTTCAAACGCTAATCAACCCAGGGAGCAAAATACCTGACGAAATTACCAAACTTACGCATATTGATGACAGTATGGTAGAGAACGCTCCCACTGTTGACCAAGTGTTGCCTGACTTCTATAAATTCGTCAATGGGTGTGTGTTGAGTGCATACAATATTGACTTTGACTATAGCTTTTTGAGTTTTAATGGTCAAAATTTACGCCTATTATTTGACAATGAGCAAATCGATACTCTACGGCTTGTTCGTGATAAAGTCCCAAGTTTGAGTAATTATAAGTTGGGTACGGTAGTTAAGGCTCTCAATATTACGCTAAATAATGCGCATAGGGCTTTGGCTGATGCGTACGCCACGGCAAAAGTTTTTGTCAAACTTATATAAAAAAAGTCAAAAAAATGCCTATAATATAT
>DHMD01000022.1:38354-55799 GCA_002405615.1 Christensenella sp. UBA4651
TATATTGATATTTTATTTTTTATATGTTATAATACTACTAACTATGAGTGGGGACCTGCCCACTCATAACTTTTAATTATGTGTTTTTTACAAGGAGTTGCTATAAAATGATTAGTAATAAGGATTTCTTTTTGGCGTTGGACCAATTAGAAGCAGAGAGGAAAATTGATAGAGAATATTTTATCTCTGCATTGGAGAGCGCGCTAACCAGTGCGTACAAGAAAAATTTTGGCGAAGCTAGGAGTGCCACTGTAAAACTCAATCCAGAGAAGGGTACTATCAAGGTTTACGCTTACAAGACTGTTGTTGACGAAGTGGAGGACACTGACAAACAAATTAGTTTGGCAGATGCCAAGGCAATAAAGTCTACATACAAGGTCGGCGATATGGTTATGGAGGAAGTTACGCCAAAGAGTTTTGGTCGTATCGCTGCACAGACTGCTAGACAGGTTGTTATGCAGAAATTGCGTGAGGCTGAAAGGCAGCACTTTACCGATGACCTAAATAGCAAGGCTGACACACTCACTACTGGTATCGTGCGTAGCAAGGACGGCGAGGACTTTATCTTGGAATTGAGCGGTTTTGAGCATTTGGGAATTTTGAGTGTAAAAGATGTTATCCCTAATGAAAAAATTAGTTTGGGCGACAGGGTAAAGGTTATTATCAAGCGTGCTTATGAACGTGATGGTAGGTCGCTAATTCAGGTTAGCAGGACTTTGCCAAACTTTGTAGTGAAGCTATTTGAGTTGGAAGTTCCAGAATTAAGTAACGGTACAATTTCTGTCAAGGCTTTGGCTCGTGAGGCTGGTAATAAGACTAAACTTGCTGTAATTGCAAATGACCCCAATGTTGATGCTGTGGGTGCTTGCGTAGGTAATCGTGGTGCGAGAATCAACTCAATTATCGAGGAGTTGAACGGTGAACGCATTGATGTAATTCCTTACAGTGAGGACATTTTCGAGTTTATCGCCAACGCGTTGAGTCCTGCTGATGTAATTAGCGTGGAGATTAATCAAGAGACTAAATCAAGCAAGGTTATCATTCCTGATGGGCAGTTGAGTTTGGCTATTGGTAAAGAGGGTAGCAATGTTCGTTTGGCTGCAAGACTCACAGGGTGGAAGATTGATGTTGTGAGCGAGACTCAATCAAAGCAGGCCGACAAGGACAAGGAGTTGGAGCAGGTTAATTCAAACATTGACCAAAACTTGGACGAGGACTTGTTTGAGGAAATCGAGCAAATCTAATTTGTGGAGGTAGATGACTATGGCAGAAAAACACATTCCGCTGCGTATGTGTGTCGTTTCTAGGAAGATGTTGCCCAAAAGTGAATTGCTGCGTATTGTGGTTACACCCGAGGGGCTGATTGTTGACCATTCTCAAAAAATGGACGGCAGAGGTTACTGGATTAGTCGGGATAGAGAGGTTATCCAGCAGGCAAAGAGGCGACACGCTTTCGGCAAGATCCTGAAAAGGAATGTTGGCGATGCTTTTTATGAGCAGTTGGAGGCTTGTGTAGATGCAAAATGATTGGATAAAATACCTGAATTTAGCAAAAAAAGCGGGTGCTGTCGTTTTTGGTATAGATGAGATAATCAAGTGCCGTAGCAAAATCTACCTAATAATGTTGAGTGAGCCGCTGGCTACTCAAAATTTGAGAGAAAAAGTAAATAATTTTATAGCAAAAAAAGACACAAAATTAATAAAGTTAGATGATGATTTGAATATTTTTTTGAATACGGATAATTGCAAGGTCATAGGTTTAACTAATGAGAATTTGGCAAACCAAATCAAAACTTATTTTAAGGAGTAATAATTTGACTAATCAAACTCAAGAAACAAAAAAACAAGTGCGTTTTGAAAATATGCGTAACATTTCAGAGATTAACAATGTTCATTTGGTCAAAATGAGCAAAGAAGTTGATAGCTTGCGTCATGAATTGGAGCAGTTGACCAAGAGTGTTAGGTTCAAAATGCGTGATATAGAGAATGCTGCGGCAGAGAAAGAGGCTGCTACTGATGCCGCTGCTGCTCGCAAAATAGAGTCTAGTGTAACTAAGGTTGAGCAGAAGCTTGTCAGAGAGGGAAACCGTGTGCAGACACAACCTCAAAATAGGGAGGCTAGACCTGCTAGAGATAATTCTAGACCTCAACAGAATCAACAGGGTCAGAGGCAGGATAGACCTTTTAATCGTCAGTTCGACAGAAATAAGCAGGGCGATAATCAAGGTCAATTCCAACGCCGCCAAGGTCAGAACCAATACCAAAATCAAGGTCAAGGTCAGAGACCTTTTGGTCAACGCAATAATCAAAACGGTAACAACCAAAACCGTACTGACCGCAATAATGGTCAACAGAGAGATAGGGACGGATTCAAGAAGCCTTTCGGTGACCGTAAGGACGGTGCTAGGCCAGCAGGTGGAGGTCGTAGAGAGAGTAATGAACCTTTGGTAAATATTAATGACTTGCAAAACAATGTCAACAAGAGGTCTTTTGACAATAAGCGCAAGGATAACAAACAGCACAAGGGTTCAGGCTTTGACGACTTTGGACGCAACCAAAAACGCAATATGATGCGTAGAGGAATGTTAGAGGAGTCTAACATTGAGGAGAGAATTAGGTCAAATCGCAAAACAAAGAAAAAGAAAGAAGAAAATATCGTTGTTGCTGCTCCAATTGACCACGCAATTATCACGACAGAGAATATTACGGTGAAACAACTTTCAGAGAAAACTGGTAGAAGTGTCGCTGAAATTTTGAAACAACTGATGGTTTTGGGTATGATGTCAAATGTCAACTCATCTATCGACTTTACTACTGCGGAACTCGTAAGTAGTGAGTTGGGCGTTGTACTAGAACAGAAATTAGAAAAGAGTTATGAGGAGCAACTTGCAGAGGAGTTTGGTGTAAGTAGCGACCACATTGATGACAAAAATTCAGTCGCTCGCCCTCCAATCGTTACAGTTCTAGGGCATGTTGACCATGGTAAAACTAGCCTACTAGACTTTATCCGTAAGACTCACATTCAGAGTCAAGAGGCTGGTGGTATTACTCAACATATCGCAGCATACCAAATCAAGACTATGGATAGATTGATTACTTTTATTGATACTCCTGGACATGAGGCTTTTAGTGCGATGCGTGCTAGAGGTGCTAGTGTTACTGATATTGCGATTTTGGTAGTCGCAGGTGATGACGGTGTAAAGCCGCAGACTTTGGAAGCAGTGCAACATATCAAGCAAGCCAAGATTCCTATGATTGTGGCTGTAAATAAGATGGATAAGGCTGAATTTAACATTGAGCGAGTAAAGCAGCAACTAGCCGAGGTCGATGTTGTACCAGAAGAGTGGGGTGGAGATACTATCTTTGTTCCGATTTCTGCTCTGACTGGACAGAATATCGACAAACTCCTAGAAATGGTGCTTTTGGTTGCTGATATGCGTGAACTCAAGGCTAACCCAGATACTCATGCACTCGGTATGGTAATTGAGGCAAAACTTGACAAGGGTAAAGGTCCTATCGCAACAGCAATTATACTAAATGGTACTCTCAAAGTCGGCGATTACATTATTTCAGGCGTACACACAGGTAAAGTACGTGCTTTGATTGATGACAAGGGTAAAAATATTCGCAAGGCGTTGCCTAGCACCCCTATTTCTGTACTAGGATTGGACGGTGTGCCAAATGCTGGCGACCAGTTGTATGCAGTTGATGCCAAGTTTAGTAAAGATGTCTTGGCTGAACGCAAACGCAAGATTCAACAAGACAAAATCAATAGTAAAAACGCCTTTTCTATGGAAGAGTTCTTGGCTAAGTCTGCTGACAGTGAGAAAAAGGTTCTCAACCTTATCGTCAAAACCGATGTTCAAGGTTCTTTTGAGGCGCTTGTTCCTATCCTAAACTCTATCAACAATGAGGAAGTTAGGGTAGAATGTATCCACGGTGGTGTAGGTGCGATTAACGAAAATGATGTAATTATGGCAAAAAATGCAAATGCTATCATAATTGGCTTTAATACCAAGACTGATTCAAAGGCAGGTATAATGGCTGACCACGACAAGGTAAAAATCTTTATGAGTAAGATTATTTATCAGGTTTCTGATTTTGTTTCGACTACAATCAAGGGTATGCGTACTCCTATATTTGAGGAGAAGGTTATCGGCCATGGTGAGGTAATTAGAACGTTCAAAATTAGTCGTATCGGTACTATCGCTGGTTGTATCGTGAAAGATGGTAAGATTAGCAAGAATGCAAAAATCAGGCTTTACCGTGATGGCAAAATGCTGGTTGATACGACTATTACCACTTTGCAGAGAAACAAAGAAGATGTCAAAGAGGTTATGGCTGGTATGGACTGTGGTATGAAGTTAGAGGGTCATAATGACATTCAACTAGAAGATACTATCGAAGCGTATGTTATGGTTGAAATAAAGAGAGATTAATTTCTCGGGGAGGTAATTATGCAACAAAATCGTTTGCAGAGAATTAATAGCGAAATCAAAAAAGCGTTGGCTGATATATTGAGCAACGAAATCAGAGACCCTAGGCTGTACGGGTTGTTGAGCGTTACCGAAGTTAGTACTACCAACGATTTGAGTCATTGCTACATTTCGGTTAGCATTTACGAAAACGACCCCAAAAAGTGCGAGATAAGTTTCAACACTTTGCAGCATAGTGCGGGGTATATTCGTAAGCTTTTGTCTAGTCGTGTGGATTTGAGGATTGTTCCTTTACTACATTTCAAACTGGATAAGAGTTACGAAATTGACCAAAAAATGAGTAAATTGATAGATTCTATTAATATTCCTTCTGAGGAGAAAGTTGATGAGGAGTAATCCTTTTGCAAAAAATTTGATTAAAATGTGTAGGCGTGCAAAAGCGGTCGCCATTTCAGGACACCAAAATCCTGATTATGATGCGGTCGGGTCTTGCTTGGGGCTAAAAGAAATTTTGCGTCAAAATGGTATTGAGGCAGATGTAGTTCTAGGGCAAGAATTGGATTCGACTTTTAGGAATTTTGCAGCGAACTACACTTTTATAACAGAGGTAAAAAAGCAGTATGATGTGTTGATTACTGTGGACACCGCAGAATTAAAGCTTTTGCCCGAAAATGTAGCGGCAATCAGACAAAATGCGGCAATTACATTTAATATCGACCATCATCAGTCAAATCAAGAATATGCTCAATATAATTATGTAGAGGGTTTCCGTTCAAGTGCTTGTGAGACGCTCTTTTACCTTTTTCAGAAGTTTTTTACGCTAAATGTGGATTTGGCGAAATGCTTGTTTATTGGAATTTACACCGATACGGGCGGCTTCGTTTATTCGAATACTCGTGCGGAAACTTTCGGCTGTTTGGCTAAATTAATGTCTACTGGTTTGGAAGCCGAAAGATTATTACAGGAGTGTTTCAGGACAAAATCAAGGGCTGCTATGGAGATAACCAAGCGTGCTTTTGGCTCTCTCAAATTTTATCATAATGACCAGATTTTGGTGTCTGTGTTGAGGGAGAGTGATTTTGCGGAAACAAAAGCAAATCTCAATGAAAGCAAATTTATTGTATCGTATTTGCCGACCGTTGAGGGTGTGAAGGTAAGTATTAGCGTTTCGGAGCCAGTAAAGAATGATTTTCATGTATCGTTGCGTACGGCTTTTGATGATATAGATGTTTCACAAATTGCGGCTAGATTTGGCGGTGGCGGACACAAACGTGCGAGCGGTTTGACCCTAAAAGGCGATTTTGACAAGGCACTCAATGCATTAATCAAGCAAACTATTTCAGAGTTGGAGAAAGTGTAATTGATAGGTTTTATTAATGTAAACAAGCCTGTTGGTATGACCAGTGCACAGGTAGTGGCTACGGTCAAGCGAAAGTTAAGCCTTGACAAATCTACAAAAATTGGCCATATGGGTACGCTGGATATGCAGGCTGGCGGAGTATTGCCAATTGCTGTGGGTAAGGCTACTAGGCTTTTTGACTATATGCTCACAAAGCGTAAGTACTATCGTGCGGAATTTACTTTTGGGTATATGACGGATAGTTTGGATAGTGCAGGCGAAATAATCAATCGTGATGACAAGGTAATTATAGAGAGACAAGTGCGTGAGGTTTTGCCTGAGTTTTTGGGCGATATTATGCAAGTTCCGCCGCTTTTCAGTGCCAAAAAACTGGGTGGCAAGCGTGCGAGTGATATTGCTCGTAGTGGCGAAACGGTTGATTTGGAGGCTTGCCCTATACATATTTTTAGATTTGATTTGGTGTCGGTGCGGGGAAATTCATTTGTTTTTGATATAGAGTGCAGTGCTGGTACATATATTCGCAGCCTTTGTAGAGACTTGGCTAGTAGCCTTGGTACTTTTGCCACAATGACGAAACTAACTAGAACAAAAGCGGGTGTATTTGAGTTAGGTAATGCAATTGAATTGGAAAATGTGAGCGAGGAATGTTTACTGCCGCCAGAGGTTGTTTTGGTTGGCGTGCCTAGTTTGAATTTCGATACAGATAGAGAGATGCAGACTTTGCTCAATGGTCAGCGTCTTTGTTTAGATAAACCTGCGGGCATATATGCTTTTTATAGTATGGGCGTATTGCGGGGGCTGTGCCAAATTGATTTAGAAAAAAATGCAAAGATGAAAACGTGGTTATAGCGAGGTACATATATTATGAGGTTTGGACCTTCGGGGAACTGTGAAGCCTTTTATGAGGCGGGATTAAAACATACTAAACAAGAGCCAAAATGGTTGAGTGCAATGGGGCTAAATGCCTTTGAATATTCTTTCGGTTTGGGTAAATTTCTCAAAACGGAAACGGCTCTCGCTATTGGTGAGGAGGCGAAAAAATACGGGGTTGAAGTTAGCGTACACGCACCGTATTATATAAATTTTGCCAATACGACAGAAACTGCAAAAATTAATAATCCGAAGTTTTTGTTTGAGAGTTTGAGGAATTTGCGTGAGATGGGCGGTAGGCACTGTGTCGTGCATATCGGTTCGCAGATGAAGTTTACTCGTGAGGAGGCTTTATCGAATATCAAGAGTGCTTTTACCGAATTTTTGGCGATGAAAAGGGATAGCGAGTATAGCGACCTTATTGTTTGTCCAGAGGCTATGGGAAAGTACACGCAAATTGGTACATATTCGGAAATGTTTGAGATTTGTAGTTGGGACGATTGCTTGATTCCTACGCTTGATTTTGGGCATATAAATTGCATACTGCAAGGCGGGCTAAAAACGAAAGAAGATTTTGCCAAGATTTTGCGAGAGGGAATTGACACTATCGGCTATGACAAGATGAATGATTTGCATATTCATTTTTCCAAGATTATGTACAACAACAAGGGCGAAGTCAAGCATTTGACTTTTGAGGATGATGTGTATGGCCCTAACTTTGAGCCGATGATTGACGCAATAGTTGAGTTGAAACTTAACCCTGTGATAATCAGCGAGTCAGCGGGGACGCAAGCCCCTGATGCTCTCGCAATGAGCAAGTATTATTCTCAAAAAATTAATTAGTAGTTTTGTATTTTTAGGAGAAAAGTATGATTTCAGCATCAGAATTGAGAAAAGGTATGTTTTTTGAATGGAATGGGCAAATTATGTCCGTTCTAGATTTTGAACATAACAAGCACGGTCGTGGTGGTGCGGTAGTTTGGATAAAAATGCGGAATATTCAGACGGGGGCGAATGTGGAAAATACGTTTAACCCGACCGACAAGTTTGAAAGAGTGCAATTCGAAGAAAAAGAAATGACTTACCTATATAATGACGGCGATTTGTATTATTTTATGGATACGGAAACTTATGAGCAGACCCCGTACAACAAGAGTATGGTAAAGGACTGTTTGCCATATGTTTTGGAGAATACGAATGTTATTGTTCGTTCTTTTAAGGGGCAGGTTTATTCTGTTGTGCCGCCAGTTTTTGTAGTTTTGCAGGTAGTAAATACTGAGCCTGCTATTCAGGGCGATACGGCAAAGGCTACATACAAGCCCGCAACAATGGAGACGGGGCTAGTTGTGCAAGTGCCACTTTTTGTGGGAAATGATGACAAAATCAAGATTGATACTAGGACTGGGGAATATGTGGAGAGAGCATAAAATATGCTCTTTTTCTTTTTTTATTTTTAACATAAATTTTGCTCGAAGATAATACTATACTACCGAAAGGAGGTATTGAGTGGTTTTTGAACTTTTACCAGAGAGATTTAGACGGGCGCTCTTGACCATCAACTGTGATAAAATTACCGAAATGAGATTGCGTGTTGGCTTGCCAATTGTGATTGAATACGCTGGGCGACAATATTTATGTGAGTCTGGAATTACGCAGGATATGGCTGCGGCGATGCGTCCCACTTGTCAAGAGATTTTTGATATAGTTTTTCGAGCGTGCGAGTCGAGCATATATAGTTATAACGAGGAAATCAAGCAGGGATTTGTAACGCTCGCTAATGGGGCGAGGATTGGACTATGTGGCGATGTCGTTATTGAGAATGGACAAGTCAAGACTATCAAAAATTTTAGTTCGCTGAATATTCGTTTCCCGCATATCGTCAAGAATTGTAGTCTCAAAATTTTGCAGTACTTGTATGACGAAAAAGGTATACACAACACTCTAATAGTTGCTCCGCCCGCTGCTGGTAAGACTACCTTTATTCGTGATATTTGCACTCAATTTTGCGATAAACACATTGCAGAAAGTGTGCTTGTTGTCGATGAACGGCGTGAGATTTGCGCAAATCAGAATGGGCAGAATACCCTATACTCTGGAAATTTTGTTGATGTGTACTCGGGCGGTATCAAAGATTTGTGCATATCGAGTGCTATTAGGACGATGAGTCCCGAGGTTATAGTTTTGGACGAAATTTCTTCCAAATCTGATGCTGATGCATTGCTTAATTTGGTTGGGGCAGGAGTAAAATTCTTGGCTACTACGCATTGTAGTAGTTTGGACGAGCTAAAAAACAAGCCGTTACTTAGGGAATTTTTGAGTTTTAGGGTGATTGAGCGGTTTGTTGTGCTGTCTACTCGTAATAGACAAGGCACTGTCGAGTATGTCTATGACCAAAATGAAAATTGCTTGTTTTATGGGAGATAGGGTATGAATTTTTTGATAGGTCTGGGGTTGCTTTTTGCTGCAACTTTGGGTGGATTTGCTATTTCTAATGGGTACAAGCGGCGGCTGAATTTCCTCAATGATATGGACTCATTCTTGGGGTATATGCAGGGAAATTGTGCCTTTTTGCAAGATTCTATCAAGCGTGTTTTGGTTACGCAAAAGGCGGCATACGGCGATGATTTCAACAAATTTTTGAGCGAAATGCTGGATAACTTGGACAAGCGTGAGGCGTTTTTGGGTGAGTGGCAGACGACACAAAAAATAATAAGTTCTGATGAGGCAAAATTTGTGGTGGAATTTTTTTCTAATCTCGGCAAGTTGGATAGTTTTACGCAAATAGACGCTATCAAAAATGCAAAAAGTTCGTTTGAGGAGAAATTACAAAAGTCAAAAGAGCTGGTAAATACAAAAGGAACGATGTCGGTAAAACTGGGCATCATTATGGGAATTGGTCTATTTATTATTTGTGTTTGAGGGGAAAATGGGAATTGAAATTGTATTCAAAATCGCAGGAATTGGAATTGTTGTGGCGATTATTGCACAAGTGCTAAAACAGGCAGGAAAGGACGAGATTGCGACATTAACCACGCTGGCGGGGCTTGTCGTTGTTCTTTTTATCATAGTCGATATGGTGGGCGAATTGTTTAGCACAGTGCAAAATATATTTAATCTGTATTAGGTTCGTATGGAAATAATTTTTAGGATATTGGGGCTTTGTCTAGTTATCACGATTGCTATAATTGTCGTTCGACAAACAAAACCAGAATTGGCTGTGCTGGTCGGGGTTGCTGGGTCGATTGTGCTGTTTTTTTACATACTGGATATGCTTGAACAGGTTTTCGGTGTATTTGAATACATCTTGGACAGTACAGGGCTTGACCCGCAATTATTTGTGGTTTTACTCAAAATCGTAGGTGTAGGTTACCTCACTGAATTTGGGGCGAATATTTGTAGCGATAGCGGGAATAGTGCGGTGGCAAGCAAGATTTTGTTGGCTGGCAAATTGGCAATTTTTGTCCTATCAATTCCGATTATCAAAAGTCTGATTGAAATAATAGCGAGTATAATGGCGTGAAAAAGATAAAGAATAGCAAGATTTTGCCAATACTAATCGTAATTGTATTAGTCTTGTTGGTATTTTCAATTCCTAGTGTGTTTTGTGAAAATAGTGATGATGATTTGATAAACGATTTACAGGATAATGTCTATCAGCAACTCGGGCATTTTGATTTTTCTGATTTGGACGATTGTATTAGTTCGCTTGGCGAGCAGAGTAAGGACATTTTTGGCTCGCAATCATTTTTTGATAAGGTTAGTCAACTAATCAATGGTGATTTTGGGGCTGATGCGGGAAGCTTTTTGGGTGCATTTGCGAGTTGCTTTTTTGGAGAAGTCGTAAATTTTCTGCCACTGCTATGTGTCATAATAATGGTTACCGTCTTGTGTAGTTTGATAGGCAATATTCGTTCAGACGTTGGGTCAGAGTCGGTTGGGCGAATAATAAATTTTGTGTGTTTTGGCATAGTTGTTGTTGTAACATCGGGAATGGTGTTGGCGCTTCTCGGCGAAGTTGGCGGGGCTATTAGCAGCATAAAAATGCAAATGGACGTGATATTCCCAATATTGCTTACTTTGCTTGCTAGTGTCGGCGGAGCGGTAACAGTGGGGATATTTCAGCCAACACTAGCCTTGCTTGGGAACGTGGTGGTGCAGATTTTTAATTTTGTGCTAGTTCCGTTGTTTACATTTGCGTTTATTTTTGCGATTGTTGGGAATTTGTCTGATTCGGTCAGCCTAAACAAGTTCAATTCATTATTCAAGAGTATTTTTAAGTGGGTCGCTGGAATTTGTTTTAGTGTGTTTATGGGGCTGATTTTGGTGCAAGGTGTAGTTGCGGGTAATTTTGACAGTGTATCAATTAGAGCTACGAAATTCGCTCTCAAAAGTTATGTGCCGATTCTAGGAGGGTATCTTTCGGACGGGTTCAATCTAGTAATGGCGAGTAGCGTACTAATTAAAAATGCTGTTGGTGGTGTAGGTATCTTTTTGGCGCTGTGTGTTGTATTAGTACCTATTGCAAAAATCGCAGTTTTATCTCTTGGACTGAAATTGACTGCCTCTATTCTCGAACCGATGACCAAGTCAAAAATCCCTAATTACTTATCACTAGCTTCAAAAAATGTGAATATGCTGTTAGTTATTATTGCGGGTGTAGGCTTTATGTATATCGTGAGTATCGGTATGCTGCTGGTTGCAGCTAATTTGGGGTGAGCATAAATGGAGTTTTTGAGTAGTTATTTGTTGAGTGTCGTTGGGGTAGTACTTTTGACCGTGCTGATTGATTTGATTTTGCCAGACGGTAAAATCAACAAGTATGTAAAGTCGGTCGTAGCTATTGTGGTGGTGGCGGTAATCATCTCTCCAGTGGCAAAACTCGTAAAGTCCGATTTTGATTTTAGCAATTTGTTTACTAACAGTAGTTACCAGGTTGATGAGGTTATACTAAACGAACTTACAAATCAAAATTTGCAAAATTATCAAAGCGAGTTGGAAAGTAATTTAGAAAAATTGGGGTATAGTGGCGTGCATATTTCTATTGCGTGCGCAGAGAAAAACGGCAATCAAATTATTAAATATATTTATGTCGATTTGTGCGATTTGGTTATAAATAAAAATGAGTCGCATATAGATTACTATACCAAAATTAAGGAGAGCGTGGCAAAACTTGTGAGCAATATCAAGGAGGAGCAGATAGTCGTGTATGGCTAAATTAGATTTTTCGTTTTTGAATAACTTTTTCGCCAAATTAAAAAAGATAAAGCATATAGAGGTTTATGCGGTAATTTTACTGGTTGTAATCGTATTAGGAATTTGGTTTTTGCCGAGTGGTAAGGCTACACAAAAATCGAATAATCTTGTGCAAACCACAACCACGACCACGCAGTATGTGCAATCGTTGGAGAGTCGGCTAAATGCACTATTAAGAGATATTGCGGGTGCAGGGGATGTCAGTTGTATGGTAACTTTGGACGGTGAAGTTGAGCGAGTGCTGGCGTATGCGAATGACCAGAAGAATAGTTCTACGCAAAACACGACTTCTAGTGGTACAATCAACAAGACTGAAACTGAAAATTCTAGCAAAGAGCCGATAATTATTACGGTGAACGGCTCGAACGAACCTTTGGTAATCAAGGAAATTATGCCAGCGGTAAAGGGGGTGGTGGTAGTCGCTGCGGGGGCTGATAATGTGAAGGTTAAGTTAGATATTCTCAAAGCCGTGCAAGCTTTGTTAAAAATTGAAAGTTCTCAAATCGAGATTTTCTGCAAAAGTAGCAAATAAGGAGTAAAAAATGGTAACAAAAAAGAAAAAAATAATAGTTTTGAGTGTTATGTTTGGTTTGCTTGTTTTGACTGGTTTTCTCAACCTTTCTATCAATCAGGCTGCAAACAGCGGCGATATAATTAACACAAGCACTCAAATTACATCAGCAAATTTCTTCTCAACATATAGAGCAGATAGAGATACTGCAAGGACACAAGAGAAATTGTATTACAAGGCTGTTTTGGATAGTAGCGGTAGTAGTGCCGAGGCAAAAAAATCTGCCGAAACTGCACTCGCTAATCTTGCGGCTACGGTCGAAAACGAACTATATTTGGAGAGTAATATCAAAATGAAAGGTTACGAGGATGTGGTGGTATCTCTGACTGACAATTTTGTAAATGTTATGGTAAAATCTAGTGAATTAAAGGACGACCAAGTGGCACAAATCGTAAAAGTTGTGCAAGACCAGACAAAAAAATCTATCGATAATATCAAAATAATTCCAGTTGAATAGTTGTAAATTAATGCGCTATGTGTTATAATAAATCATATTTGAGGTGATTGTTATGGCATTTGAGCAGATGAATAGTAACCAGCGTGGTCGGGTAAGTTATAACAAGACAATCTTGTTGTCTATTATTAACTTGGCTGCCAAGGAGATTAGCGGCGTGGCTGGACTTTGCACCAACTTCGGTGGGTCAAAGTTGGGTAGATTGTTTAGTACAAATTATTATGAGGGTGTCAAGATTACTACATCTTCTGACGGTTTGTCTATTGATGTCTACATCAACATTTACGCCAACAATAGCGTTGCAGATGTTGCTTGCCGAGTGCAGGAGAATGTCCGCAACAGCGTCATCTCTATGACAGAAGCACTCGTCAAGTCTATCAATGTCCATGTTATGGGCGTAGAATTTGACAAGAGTGAATAAAATTATGTAGGGGAACCCCATTTTTGTGGGGTTTTCGGTCGTGTAGGAGGATAAAATGACTAGGACACAAGCGCGTGAAATAGCGTATAAGATGATATTTGGAGACCAATTTGTTGATAAAGGTTTTGACCAAGAGGATTTTGTGAATCTAATGGATGGCGAAAAGTTTGATGCTAGCGATATAGAGTTTGTTCAAAATTTAGTTGTGGGCGTCAGGACGCATTTGGACGAATTAAAGGAAATTATTGGTCGCAATTTGAGTGCGTACAAGTATGATAGACTTTTTTCTGCGGACAAAGCGGCACTGCTCCTATGTACTTATGAGTTAAAGTACAACAGGAAGGAAACCCCTATAAAAGTTGCTATCAATGAGGCGCTGAATTTGGTAAATAAGTATTCAACAGAAAAGAGTTCGGCGTTTGTAAACAGCGTTATTGACAAAATTTATAAGGAAATTTGCGGTAGTAATGAGTAATGTTATTTCTGTTTCCCAGTTTAATAACTACGTGCATAATATTTTTGTTTCTGAGGAAATTTTGCAAAACATTGCTATATATGGTGAGGTTTCGGCGGCGTCTATGTCGGGTGGGAATCTCTATTTTAGCATAAAAGATGAGGGGGCGGTGCTAAATTGCGTGCGATTCGGTGCTGCGGGTGGCTTTGTGCCTCGTGAGGGCGACCAAGTTATGGTTGTTGGTTCTCCCAACTATTATGTCAAGGGCGGTAGATTTAGTTTTAATGTGGTGCGAATTGAGCCTTATGGACAAGGACTATTATACAAGCAATTTATGGAAATGAAGAACAAGTTAGAGGCTTTGGGAATGTTCGACCAAAAGAACAAGAAGCCTTTGCCAGAGGTGATTCGCCGAGTGGGTGTTGTTTCTAGTGAAACTGGTGCGGTTATTCAAGATATTATTGATATCACGGGGCGTAGGAATCCTATGCTGGATATTGTACTATATCCTGCCAAGGTGCAAGGAATCGGTGCGGAAATCACTATAATTGACGGGTTGCGTGCGCTAGATAAAACTGATGTTGATGTCATCATAATTGCTCGTGGTGGTGGCTCTGCGGAAGATTTGAGTACTTTTAATGATGAAAAATTAGCATATGCGATTTTTGAAACAGAAAAGCCCGTAATTAGTGCGGTTGGACACGAAACCGATTTTACAATCGCTGATTTTGTGGCTGATTTGCGTGCGCCTACACCGTCTGCCGCTGCGGAGTTAGTTGCGGTAAATATTGCGGATTTGCGTAAAGATTTGCAAGATTATTCCAAACGGCTGTTGTATTTGACTACTGCGTTTTATAATATGAGTCGGGCAAAGGTGGATAATGCTATTGGCGAAATCAGTCATTTGGCGATTTTGACGATTCAGGATAATTATTTAGATGTGTCGACCTTGCTAAACGGCTTGAAGTCGGCTACGCAAAATGCTCTACAACAGAAATGTTATAGTTTTGATATTTTGACAAGCAAGTTAGAGAATGTAAATCCTATCAAAATTATGCGTATGGGATATAGTCAAACGATAAAAAATGGTGCAGTTGTTAGTTCGGTAGGACAAGTTGATGTTAATGATGAAATTGATGTGCGACTATCGGACGGGGATTTGCAATGTATAGTCAAAAATAAGAGAGAGGGTAAAAAATGAATTTTGAAGAATCTGTCAAGAGGTTAGAGGAGATTGTCAAACTCTTGGAAAGTGGGGAAGTAAAACTCGATGAAGTGAATGCTCTTTTTGCAGAGGGAGCGGATATTACAAAAAATTGTTACAAGTTGTTGAACGAGAGCAAGGGCAAGATTACCGTTTTGCGTGAGGAGTTGGATAAGTTGGTAGAAAAGCCATTAAATGAGTAGTTTTTACTCATTTTTATTTTTTCGGAAGCATATATTACTGTGTGAAAAAGGAACGAGAAAATTTATCAGAGAATCAAATGATCCGAGTGTTGAGCAACAAAAAGGACAAACCCAAAAAGAATTTTAGGTGGCTATTTGAGGTGTTTTTTATCTCTTTGGGGCTGTCGATTTTGTTTGCTCTGGTTTCCGAATTAATGCTGGCGCATAGTAGTCTAGGGCTGGCTTTGATATTAATTATTCTATTAATGGTGGCTAATGTCTTTTTTGATTTGATTGCTATGGCGGTAACTGCGTGTAGTATCAAGCCACTCTTGGAATTGAGTCAAAAAAATCAAAAGGGCGCAGATGTTGCTATTCGAATGGTCAAGAATGCGGACAAGGTTTCTTGTATTTGCGGTGATGTGGTAGGTGATATTTGTGGCATTTTGTGCGGTGCGGGTGGTGTAACTATTGCGGCAATTTTATTGACCTGTTGCCCTAGCGCAAATTCGCTCATTATCTCACTTCTACTCAATGCGGTGATTGCCTCTCTAACGATTACCGCCAAGGCAATCGGCAAAAGTTATGCATTAAACCATTCTACACAGATTGTTATATTTGTTGCGAGGAAACTTTCGTTCTTGTCCAAAAAAGGGAAGAACAAGGGCTAGAAATAGCTAGAAATGCCTATTTTAAGCTAAAAATCCAATTTTATGCATAAATATTTACTAGAAAAATGTATAAAAATGCAAAAAGGTATTGCATAATTATAAATTTTGTTATATAATAGTAAAGTATAAATATGCAAAGGGTGGTAATAAATATGGCAAGGACATCTCGTCAGGCTAAGATTATTGAAATCATCAATAAATCTGAAATTGATACTCAAGATGAGTTGGTTAGCGCTTTGAAAGATGCTGGCTTTAATGTAACCCAAGCGACAATTAGTAGGGATATCAAGGATTTGGGACTCTTTAAGGTTGCTGGGGAACAGAAAAAGTACAAGTATGCTATCGTAGAAGGGGATAGCCACGGGTACGCTGGCAAAATCAACACAATTTTTAAGGAATCTGTGTTGAGCGTTGCTGCGGTATGTAATCAAGTTGTTATAAGGACTTTGCGTGGAGTTGCAAACATTATTGCTTCTGTAATTGACAAGCAAACAATTTCTGGTGTTATGGGAATCGTGTATGGTGAGGACACTGTGTTGTTGATTGCTGCTGATGCCAAGGGGGCAGAGGGTGTAATTGAGCGTATTAAGGAATTTATGACGACTCTATAATTTGTCCAAGTTTTTGACGCAATTGTGTGAACAGTTGCGTTTTTTGTTTTTTGAATAGCGTTTTCGTGCGTATGCGTGGGTAACCCTTTGCCACAGATAGATATGTATCAAAACTATTAATGAAAAGGAATAGAATAACTTTTGCCTTCGCTCTTGACAATATTTTACTTTATTTTTGAGCATAAATTTTGCCAGAAATTCAAACACTAGACAAAAAGGGTAGTGTTATGAAATTAAGTAAGATTTTAATTTGTATCACTTTTTGCGTTGCTATTACTTTCGCAGTTTGTTGCTGGACTCGTCCTTTTGATGATGTCTATGATATGCCGCAAAATTTGGTTGTAAATAGTGAGGATTATAGTGAGCCAATTAGTGCGTTGGTTCAGTATAAATATAATAAGGAATCAAATACTGTTGATTTTCTGCTATTAAATACCCTCAAAATTCACAGTGTCAATGCAACGGAAACTCGCCAAGTATACCTTGGTGGAGATATTTGGGGGTTTGATTATGACGGCAAAGGTGTGCTGGTGGTATCAAACAAGGGGCTGGGTGAAGCAAATACTGAATTGCTCGCTGGCGATGTGATTGTTGGAATTGACGAGAGTGAAGTAAGTTGCGTAGCGGATATTGCCAAGGCATTAAACGGCAAGGGCGAAAATCAGGAGGTTTGCGTAAAATTAGTCAGAAATGCAGAGCGAATAGAAAAATTTGTAAAGCCAAAATATGATTCATTAACCAAGCGGTACAAGTTAGGTGTGTGGGCGCAAGAGGGACTGAATGGTGTTGGAACTGTTACATACATTGATGCACAGACGGGGAGGTTCGGTGCGTTGGGACATCCGATTGTAGAGCCAAATTCGCAGGCCATATTTGAGGTGGATTCTGGTAAGGCGCAAAAATGTGTGGTTTTGGGTGTAAAAAAGGCGGATAGAGGCTCTCCTGGTGAGATTAGGGC
>DHMD01000048.1 GCA_002405615.1 Christensenella sp. UBA4651
GACATCTCCACTTACTATTACAACAAGGGCGGAGTGCCATACAAATTTGAAAACGAAACCCAAACCGAAATAAAAGTATCCGATTGGCGAAATGCTATTGTTTCCGCAATGCGTGAGGCTTTCCCCGTTAATTCTGATGGCGAATTTATGTTCGCTGAACTTGCCCAAAATATTGAGAGTGTGAGCCAAATCGGTGTATTTGTGAGTGGGCACGCAAAGGACGGCGATAATACGCTTGACCTAGTTTTTGACTTTATGAACCGCCAGTTAAAAGAAATCAAATACACCACCTTTACAACCGCCGATGGCAAGGCCGTTTCTAGTACGGTTACCGAATACCAAATTCAATTCCCAACAAAAATCGACCTACCCGAAGCTATTCAGTAAAAAAGTCGCAACAGTTTAATTTGAGGTACAAATGGAAAAAAGATTAAAAATACTAGAACTCGTAGAAGATTGGCTGCCGATACATGGTGGTGTAACAAATGTCGTGTATAGAATGTCCAAGAGTTTATCTCGCTATGCCGATATAACAGTCGGTGCTGTGCGTGCGCAAAAGGTAGATGGTAAGGATTATGTGGACGAAAAAGAACCATTTTCAGTCATAAGGTGCAAAGGGTATTATAACCCAATAACGACAAACAGAGAATCTCTCTTGATGTTTGATAACGATTTCAAGCAAAAAATAAAAGAGGGGAATTTTGACATAATACATTGCCATTTCCCTATGGCTTTATTCGGTTATGCAAAAAAGATAGGCAAAAAAGGTGGTATTCCTGTTGTAATAACCGCTCATAGTATTTTTTACGAAGATATAGTCAAAGCAATAAAATTGAAAAATGCATCAAAACTTGTAACTAGACATATTGTCGGTAGAATAAATTCGGCTGACAGCATTTGGGTGGTAACAAGTTATGCAAAAAACTACTTATTAAATTATGGCTTGCGAGATGATTCAATTGTAGTCGAAAATGCTATCGAAACCCCAGTAATTCAAGAAGAAATCAACGTCAGAGAAAAGTACGGTATTGCGAAAGATGATTTTGTGCTACTGTCTGTTTCTCGTCTAGTCAAGATGAAAAATATAGACCTCATAGTCAAAGCAATGGCAAAAATGAAAGGCAAAAATATTAAATTAGTCATAATAGGGGACGGAATGGAGAGAGAACATTTACACAAATTGGCTCAATCTACCAATCCCGACAATATTTTGTTTCTAGGAGCTGTGGACGAAAATATCAAGAATAATTTCTATAAAGCCGCTGATTTGATTATCTTTGTTTCTGTTGGCGATTCTGCTGGACTAATTCAGGTCGAGGCTGCATATTTTGAGAAACCAACTTTGGCTTTGGCTGACACTGCAATTAGTGAAAAGATGACTGATAACAAAAATGGTTTCGTGATACAAAACGATGTAGACGCTTGTGCGGAAAAAGTCCTATTTTGTTACAACAATCGTGATATGGTGCGTGCGGTCGGGGTTGAGGCAAAAAAGGACTTGTATAGGACATATGAGGACGACAATATTGCCAAGGCTATCCTAAATCAATACAAGCAAGCAATAGAGGATTTTCAAGTTAAAGGCAAAAGTAAAAATTAAAAAAAGACCAGATGGTCTTTTTTTGTTGACAAAACAGTATTCAAAAAACAAAATGCAATCGCTTTACTTTTTGAAATAAATTTGCTAAAATATAACCAAACTTTTATTGGAGATGTTCTATGGAAATTTATCAAGTTTTAGCGACAAAATTCAATATCAAACCAGAATATTCGCAAAATATTATCGCCCTATTAGACGAGGGCTGTACCGTGCCGTTTATCGCCCGTTATCGTAAGGAGAGGCACGGCAGTTGTGATGACCAAACTATTAGAGAGTTTGCCGACAGTCTAACTTATCTACGCAACCTCGACACCAGAAAGAGTGAGGTAACCAAACTCCTCGATGAGCAAGATAACTTGACCCCCGAGTTGCAAAAGAGCATTGACGATGCGGTAACTCTTACCGAAATCGAGGATATTTATCGTCCATTCAGACCAAAAAGAAAGACTCGTGCTAGTGTTGCAATTGCAGCGGGTTTGCAGCCACTTGCTGACCAAATTTTGGCTCAAAATAATGACAATTTGTTGGCGCTTGCCAAGCCGTTTGTTGCTCCCGACAAAGGCATAAACAATGAAGAAGAAGCCCTCGCTGGTGCTAGCGATATTTTGGCTGAAATGGTAGCCGATGACCCTACCGCCCGCAAAAAGTTGCGTGAGTTGTACTGGCCTCGTGCTTTCATTAGTTGCGAGTGGAAAGAGGACAAGGACGAAAAGAAAGTATACGAAAATTACAAGGATTTTCATCAGATTATCAAGGAAATTCCAGCCCACCGTATTTTAGCATTTAACCGCGGCGAGAAAGAGGGTGCACTCAAAGTAGATATGCTACTCAATCGTGATGGCTATACCAGAGTTTTTGATGCGCTTTTGGGGCAATTTTGCAAGCACGGACACAAAGATGTAATGCCTGAATTTGACGACCAAAGCAAAATCAAAGTACCAAAGAAAGTCGTTTTTGGAACAATGACCGCAAAGCAACTGGTTGCCTACGCAGTATTAGACGGTTACACCCGTTTGCTTGCTCCAAGTTTGGAGCGTGAACTCCGCAACGAGTTGACAGAAAAGGCCGATGAGCAAAGTATCAAAATGTTTGAGTTGAACCTAAAGCCGCTCCTTATGCAGCCACCACTCAAAAACAAAACCATTATGGCAGTTGACCCAGCATACCGCACGGGTTGCAAAATCGCAGTCATCGACCCAAACGGTAATGTGCTAGACAAAGCAGTCGTTTATCCGACTCCACCGCAGAATAAAGTGGAGGAGGCTATCCGCGACCTCAGTAGCCTGATTATCCGCCACGGCGTAGACGCAATCGCAGTCGGGAACGGAACAGCGAGCAAAGAAGCAGAAATTTTTGTTACAAAATTAATCAAATCTGTCGGCAGACCAGTGCAATACGCAATGGTAAACGAGTCGGGTGCGAGTGTGTACAGTGCCAGCAAATATGCCGCAAAGGAATTTCCTCAATACGATGTAACTACCCGTAGTGCGATTTCGATTGCTCGTAGATTGCAGGACCCATTGGCAGAATTAATCAAAATCGACCCAAAATCACTAGGTGTCGGTCAGTATCAGCACGATATGCCGCAGAAACGCCTCAGCGAAGTCTTGGACGGCGTGGTGGAGAACAGTGTAAATACAGTCGGTGTCGACCTAAATACCGCCTCTGTTCCGCTGCTCACTCATGTCAGCGGACTGAATGCTAGTATCGCTAGCGAAATCGAGAAATTCCGCGACCGCAACAAAGGCTTTGTATCTCGTGAGCAACTTCTCGAAGTGCCTAAACTCGGTGCAAAAGCTTATGAGCAATGTGCAGGTTTCTTGCGTATTCCTAATGCAAAAAATATCCTAGACAATACCGCCGTTCACCCAGAAAGTTATCCCGCAGCCCGTAAATTACTTGACCACTTCGGTTTGACGGAAAATGATGTCCGTGCTGGTACTTTGGCAACACTTCCTCAGAGAATTGAACAGGAGGGGGCTGCCAAGGTCGCCGCAGTCTGCGGTATCGGTGAGCCAACTCTTATGGATATGGTCGCAGAGTTGATTAAACCAGGGCGTGATGTCCGTGATAGTTTGCCTCAACCAGTATTGCGCAGCGAACTTTTGGGATTAGAGGATTTGACAGTCGGTATGGATTTGGACGGCGTTGTCCGTAATGTTATCGACTTTGGTGCTTTTGTAGATGTCGGCGTTCATACAGACGGTATGGTGCATATCAGCGAAATTTGTGATGCCTATATCAAGCACCCAAGTGAAATGCTAACCGTTGGCGACCACGTCCGCGTCCGTGTAATCGGCGTGGATTTGCAGAAAGGCAGACTTTCTCTCAGTATCAAAAAAGCAGATAAATAAACCTATCTTATTTCAAAGAAAACTTTGTTAAATAAACCTCTTAAAGTTATCAACTTTTTGAGGTTTATTTAATAGCTTGACAAATGTAGTTACAACAGTTGTATTTTGGGTTCGTTCGTTCTTTTCTTGGTTTTGTAGTTTATGGAAACTCAGAACAACTACAACAAGCACGACAACAGTTACAAATATAATGACGCCTGCGTTAACAATTAATTTAACAACTTAACGCATTTTTTGGTCTTCCTAGTGTATAAAAAGTAGGTAATTGTAAATGAGAGAAAAATTAGCGAAAATGCAAGAGTATTTTATCAAATATTTAGGGTTCGAAACTCCAAGCGGCAAGCCTTTGTGGGAAGATAATAACATAGAGTACGAATACCATTTAGTTAATCACAAGTTGGGCTTGTGAGTAGATTTTGAGAAAAGAGTTGGTGAAAATGAGTGTGAAAGCGTGATTCGTGGAAACTCGGAGGCGGGACAACAAATAATGCCTTATTTACAATATTTTTTGTATCGGGACAAAATTGAAATTACTCCTGACCGCAAGCGTATTTTTGACGAAATTGAGGCAAACCTATCATCGACAAAGAACCCCCAAGACTAGAAGCAAAAAGGCGTAATTCATCGCTTTTGTTTCGTTAACAATTATTAAATAATTAATTTGACGAGAACTCCAAAGGTTGGTTAACTTTTGGAGTTCTTTTTTTCACCCAACAACTT
>DHMD01000005.1:0-2924 GCA_002405615.1 Christensenella sp. UBA4651
TGTATAATTTTGATAGGCTCTGTTCTAACTGTTTACTTCTGCGTGATAAAACCAGCCTCGAATTCCGAGGCTTTTTCTTCGTCTAATACAAATTCATATAAACAGGTCGGGGAATTGCTCACAGACCCAACCTCCGCCACTGCCCAAAATCCCTTTAATTACACAAATGTAGAAACATTGATAAATATGATTTATGGTCAAAAGTCTGGTAGTGGTAGTCCAAGTGTTGGTTCGCAATATATCAGCATATTGAAGAGTTTGAACGAAGCGTCAGATGCCACCGAACCCAAGGCACTTACTGCCAAAGATTTGCGAGCAAAAACATACAACAAGACCGCAGACCAAAGTATAGTCGTTCGCCTCGGCGGGCTAGACTGGATAGTAACCTACATATCCAAGGACACTTCGGGCAACCTAGTTGCCACTCTTTGGCTCAGTAACAACCACCAAGACGCTTGGAGCGGGAAGAATGAAAATTTAGGCGACTACTACGGTTTTAGTAAAGGCGGTTTGTACAGCGACTGGACCGCGGACTGGATGGATGCCTTTGGTAGTCGCAGAACATATCCAAGCAACATGTACGGAACCAGTTATATCCGTACCGAAACCCTCAATAACCCAAGCAACCGCACTTATGCAACTAACATCAGCACGCTGGTAGATGGAACGGCTCAATCTACCACACACCCATTTGCGTTGTATACAGTATCAGACTTTGGGTTAACAAACTACATAACCACACCCGACCAAATGAAATGGATGGTAAATCGCCAAAATCCTAGCTATAGCAGCAGCAATTATTGGAGAAGTAACGAATCCCTAACCTCGGGAAATGCATACAATTACAGCGCATCTGGTGGGTGGGATGATAGTAATGCAGGTGCATATTTCAATTATGAATCAAATACGTATTACGCCAACTGGGGTAAGGACTACTTGTGGCTACCTAGTGTGGTAGAGACAGGCTTCAGTGATACAAAAGGCGGACTCTGGGAGACAAATACCGCAGAGCGTACAACTTATGACGGGAGTACAACATCATTTTCATCAAGCACTCTCGGCAACTCGCAAGTAAACTACGCCGATACGGCGTATGTTTTCTCATGGACCCGGTCGGCGAACACCTGTACGTCCACTTATCAATATCATCTCTCACCGACTGGTTCTGGGCCTGCAGACTGTGGTCTTGTGTACGAAAGCCAAGCCGTACGTCCCGCGCTTCTTCTCAACCTAACAAAAGTCTTTCAAACAGCCTCGCAGGCTCATGTCGGCGAAATTCTCAAAGACCCCACTACCGCGACCAGCACAGAGCCATTCAACACAAATGTAACAAAATTGGTCAATATGATTACGGGCGAGAAAGGCAGTGCAATCAACCAAATTGCCAGCCTCAAAACCCAACTAACAGAGTCGGCTACCGCGACCTCTACAAATGCGATTTCTGCGGCTGATATGCGCAAAAATACTTGCTACAAGTCCGCCGGAGAAAGCATTATAGTCCGATTGGGCGGACTGGATTGGATAGTTTCCTACGTCTCCACCGATGCAGCGAATGAGAATGTAATCGCTGTCCTTTGGCTTAGTAACAATCACCAAGAGGCGTGGGGGTGGAATGGTACTGGTGGTACAACTGTCAGCGATGAAATCGGTTGGAACAAAAGCATAGGAAAGTATTATGGTTTTGTAAATGGCGGACTGTATAGCGACTGGTCTGCGGACTGGCAGAGTAATACTTATGGCACATATCCAGGCAATATGTACGGTACAAGTTACATTCGTACTGAAACCCTCAACAACCCAAGCAACCGCACTTACGCTACCAGCACAAGCGCCACGACCTCTGCCGCTTCTCAAATTAAAACTCTTTCTGGACACCCTTTTGCTTTGTATACAGTATCAGACTTCGGTCTAACAAACTACTTAACCACCCCAGACAAAATGAAATGGATGATAAACCGCCAAAACCCAGACGATGTGGGCAGTGATTATTGGGTAAGCAACGAGTCCCTAACTTCAGATAATGCGTACAGTTACAGTGCGTCTAGCGGCTGGTATAGTACGGACAACAACTACGAATCAAAGACAGGCTATGCCAACTGGGGCAAGGACTACCTATGGCTACCAAGTATGGCAGAGGCGGGCTATGACGATACAAATGACGGTTTTTGGGAGACAAGCAGGGTCGAGCGTACAGTATACGACGGGGTGAAAAACACTACCTTGACGGCTTCTTCTGCAATAGGTTCAAGTAATTCGTGGGTTTCGACAACTGCACATGCTTGCTCCTGGTCCCGGTCGGCGACCGATAGAGAGACTGTTGGTAGCTATTGTTTCGACATGTCCGGCGTACTTGCGGGCTATAATGTGTGCTATAGCCACGCCGTTCGTCCTGCGTTTCTCCTGAATCTTACTGATGTTGTGGCACATTCCGAAATGCCAACTGCAACTGTAACACTAAATCAAGAGGGAGGCACTGGCGGTACTACTAACTTTACGCTCAAAACAGGCGACTCAATGCCTACCATTACCGCTCCAACTCGCACAGGCTATACATTTGGGGGCTATTATTCCGCAACCAATGGCAGCGGCACTCAATACTATAACGCAAGTGGTTCGCCAATAGTCGCAACTTCGCCCTTTATTGAGGATATAACTCTCTACGCCAAATGGACAGCGAACACCTATAACATTACGGTGAACAATAACGGCGGGAGCGGTACGAGTAGCACAACCTATACGTTTTCATCTAGCAGTCAAACCAAAACTATCTCCAAACCTACTCGAACGGGCTACACTTTCAGCAGTTGGACAGTCTCCTGCTCGGGGGGCAGTCCCACCATTTCAGATACGACACTGACAATACCTGCAAATTGTACGGGAGCAATAACACTAACTGCCAACTGGACAGCGAACACCTATAACAT
>DHMD01000005.1:3044-4782 GCA_002405615.1 Christensenella sp. UBA4651
CAAACCAAAACTATCTCCAAACCGACCCGAGCGAATTACACATTCACTGGCTGGACGGTATCTTGTAGCGGCGGTAGCCCAACAGTCTCGGGAACAACGCTCACTATTCCAGCGAGCTGCACAGGTACTATCACGCTGACCGCAAACTGGAAACTCAACACTTTCAACATTATCGTGAACTTGGACGGCGGCACTGGTGTATCAAATACGACTTATGACGGCTCATCTGCCAGTCAGACCAAAACGATAGCGAGTCCTACTCGCACTGGATATATATTCTCGGGTTGGACGGTTTCTTGTAGTGGTGGCAGTCCCTCAATATCAGGCACAACACTCACAATACCCGCAAATTGCACGGGCGACATAACATTGACAGCCTCTTGGACGGCGATAACCTATACGGTCGCATACAACAAAAATGGTGGTTTGGGAACTATGAGCAGCAGCTCGCATACTTATGATGTGGCGCAAGCACTCACGCTCAACAAATTCACACGCACAGGCTATTCGTTCCAAGGTTGGGCAAAAACCAGCACGGGCAGCAAAATCTACTCAGACGGGGAGAAAGTTACCAACCTAACTGACGAGGACGGGGCGACAGTAACCCTTTATGCGGTGTGGAGTGTGATAACCTGTATTGTCAACCTAAACAACCAAGGAGCGACAACTGCTGGCTCGACTAGCGTTACTGCAACATATGGCAAGACACTGCCGTCAATCACCGTGCCGAAGAAGACTGGCTACACTTTCGGCGGCTACTATACCTCGACTGGTGCTAGTGGCGTGTGCGTCTACAAGTCTAATGGTACAGCTACAATGAGTTCGACATTTACCGATTCTACGACCCTTTATGCGGCGTGGGGCTCGTCTCTGACGAGTTATATTGATTCGGTATTTGGATATACGCTCACCAATCCGTACACTGGTAGATATTCTAGCAGTTTGCAGTGGTTAGCAATCGGCGGGTATATCAAGTCATCAAACAACGGTGTAAACAGTAGTTATTCGGGCTTTCAGATGTCCTTTGATGCGACAAGCTATGCCACAGTGCAAATAACATACAAGACGAGTTCGGAGTCGGCAAGTTATGACTACTTTGAGATTGATTCTAGCAATTCGGAGGCGAGTTTCGCTTATCAAGGTGGACAGATGACGGCCTTTACCACGGCTAGCCTGCCTATTACACTGGGAGCAAATACGCTGGAATTTTACTACCGCAAGGACGGCTCGGTAAACAAAGGCGATGACTGTATATACATCTCAAAAATCAAGATTACCAAGAATATATACACGATTACCCTAGACAACCAGTCGGCGACTACTGCGGGGACTGCGAGTGTGTCTGTATCATACGGAGACGCTTTCCCAAAAATCACGACTCCGACTCGTGAGCAGTTTACTTTCGGTGGGTACTACACCGAGACAAACGCAGGTGGTACAAAAATCTATAATGCAGACGGTACTGCTGCGGTAAGTAGTTCGACCTTTTACGAGAATACAACGCTATATGCCTACTGGATTCCATATTCGGTAATCACGGTTGAGGCAAATATTGCCGAGGCAGCGGGCGTTTTGTCCGAAAACAGCTCGTACCCTCGTGGCTCGACATTTTCGTTATTCGCTTATGCAAACAAAGGGTACGATTTTGACCACTGGCTAAAAGACGGGCAGGTGTTCAGTAATAACGAAACCAATCGTGTGAGTGTGCAAGCGGCGGGGGACTGTACATATACGGCGG
>DHMD01000005.1:4841-13377 GCA_002405615.1 Christensenella sp. UBA4651
GGGGACTGTACATATACGGCGGTATTTGTGGCTGCCAATATGAAGCTGTCAAATTACGCTATCAATATGGAGTGTCAAAACGATGAAAGCGCTGTCGCATATGGTATGGTTTCTAGTGCGCCAACTACCCGTGATGGGGAAGAGTATGTGGCAGTTTCGGCTGCCGCAAATGACGGATACCGCTTTGTAGCGTGGAAAATCGGCGGAGTTGTATCAACGACCTATACAAATGCTGACAGTTTGATGAAACTGTCCGAAGTCAAGGGCTATGCGATTACAGCAGTCTTTGCTAGCGATGCTAGTACCACGGCATTAAGTAGTGAGGCTAGGAGTGGGGCAAGTGTGCCTTTTGCGGACGACCCTAGTGCTTCGGCTACGACAAATTACTCTATCACGATAAATGCCAACATTTCAGCTGCGATAGGAACGCTGACTGGTGGGGGAAGTTATGCAGAAAATTCTACTGCCGTTTTGGGCGCGTACCCAGTAAAAGGGTATGAGTTATCACACTGGCTGAGAGACGGGGAGATTTTCTCTAATAATCAAACCTCTCAAATTAGCGTGAAGGTAACAGCAGCTCACACATTTACTGCGGTGTTTGTCGAAACGGGAAGAGCCGTGGGTAATACTGCGATTATGGCTGTTTGTATCGATGATGAGACTGCACAAGCGGCAAGCATTGCTACCAGTTCGATAGTCAAGGACGAATTGACATATATAACCGTAACTACTACACCAATGGTCGGGTATCGTTTCGTTGGATGGCGAATTGAGGACGCTGAAACTGTGGACTACATTAGGGATACCGAGGCTTTCCTTTTGAGTGATGTGCAAAATATGGTCATTATCGCTGTTTTTGAAAAACTTGATTCAACAAGCAGGAATCCCGACATTGATAATTAGCAATCAGTTTTTGTGTAGTAAAGAGAAAAGCCTTTTAGGCTTTTTCTTTATCATAAAATTTGCAAAAAACTGGACAAAAAATGTTGATTTTTGCAACTCGGATTTTATTTTGGATTAAATAATTTGATTAGAAAAAATAAAGGCAAACGGAATTGTTTGCCTGATTGTACCAATTAACAGATTTTGGTACAGACATAATTTGTGTAGTTTTTTGAGATTTATGCATTAAATTTTTAATTTTTGGATAAAATTTAATTAGATACGTATTGAGTGGCAAGTTTTTTGACAATTTGAGTTATTTTGTTTGACATTTGCAATTTTAATATTGTATTATTTATTAGGCTTAATTGTGGCTCTACTGCAATTGGCTAAATACGAAAAAGGATGGTACACGACTTGATGAAAATTACTGACATTCGCATTCGTATCGTCAAGAAAGATGACAACAAATTGAAAGCAGTTGCTTCTCTGACTATTGACGATTGTTTTGCAGTCCACGACATCAAAGTCATCGACGGCAATCAAGGTTTGTTTATCGCAATGCCTAGCCGTAAGACTCCTGAGGGCACATACAAGGACATTGTTCACCCTCTCAACACCGAGACAAGAGAGAGTATCAAAGAACTCATTCTTGCAGAGTACGAAAAGGCATTGGCAGAAGCACCTGCTGAATAATTTTGCAGCAGACATGCCAAAAACAAAAGTAAGAACCGCACAACAGCGGTTCTTATTTTATGCAATTTTCTTTCGCTTTGTAGCAGTTTACTACACCTATTATATTTTTAGCCTAAAATTGAGCAAAATTTTTTACAAAAGAAAAACCCTTGAAAGTGCCTATATAACTTCGGTTTCAAGGGTTTTTAATAATGGAGCTACTGACGGGAATCGGACCCGTGACCCCTGCCTTACCAAGGCAGTGCTCTACCGCTGAGCCACAGTAGCATAGTGCTTTGCGATGAATACAGGTAATAGTATATTAAAAAAGCGTGGGATTGTCAAGAGAAAAACACAAAAAACCTCAAAAATATGGCTGTTTGGGGGCGAATGCGGAGGGGGAGAGGAATTGGGTTGCAGCTCTTTGATAATTTTGACAATCTGTGGTACAATAAGCGAATGTGAGCGGAGCGACCCAAAGCAAATTATATGGTTGTGTTGAGGCTTTCGGGTGAAAATTTGTCTACAAAAACTCAAATTTTTGAGAAAAATGCGTAAAAATATCTATTTTTATTTTGAAAAATGCACAAAATAAGTTATAATAAGACACAAGAATAAAATAGGAATTTGGAATAAAATTGTACTTATTGAATAATATTTTATCAATTTTGCTGCTTATTTTGTATTAATCGGTCAAATTGTTAGATTTTATTTGATATTAATAAAAATAGAGGGGAATAATGGCAAAAACAAAGAGTATCGTCTTGTCGGTGGCAACGATGATTTGTATAATTGTTGCTAGCGTTGCGTGCGTGTTAGCTTTTTCTGGTCGTAATGCGGAGGCGGTTCTTTCTCCTGGCGCATATTATGTTTATTCTAATCTAAAAACGAACATTAATGGGGCAGGGTATATCGAAATGCACTCCAGTGGTAGTAAACAAAATACGGTTACAACATTCCCTACATTAACACAAACAGTTAAGGGTGGCGTTAATGAAATTGACGAACTAAGAGCAATACCCAACGATGGTTACAGATTTGTAAAATGGACTTATTCGACATCTTTTGCCAGATCTTCAACAAGTGTAGGGCAGACAGAAACTGCAACTTCCACCGACCAAACAGTTTCTATAGGTGCTTATTCTGATATAACAGTTTACTTTGCAGCCCTAAAATACAACATAACCGCTAGTTCTGCCAGCACCTCAATGGGTACGGTAACAGGTAGTGCAGAAATCGAACCAGGTGAATCAATCACTGTTACAGCAACTCCAAAAACTGGTTACAAATTTGTAAGTTGGACAAATAGCAGCGGGACGATAGTATCGACCACTGCAAGTTACACCTTTACCCCAACAGCAGATACTGCTCTTACTGCGAACTTCGCCATAATTCAATATACCGTCACAGTATCATCGGCGAACACCTCGCAAGGTACAGTATCAGGCGGTGGCACAATTGATTATGGGAAAACTGCCACAGTTAACGCAACCCCGAAGACTGGTTATATTTTCTTGAATTGGACAAATAGTAGTGGAACGGTGGTATCAACCTCCGCAAGCTACACTTTTACACCCACTGCAAACATCGCTTTGACCGCAAATTTTGTACAGTCTATGATAAAGAATGGCACTAGCTATATGACTAATTTCAAGCGATACTATGATGAAAATCAAATGATTATGAAGTTGCTCATTACTCCTAAGGACGGGGAGTATATTTCGGCAATTTCGTTTGACAATTCGGTATTTTACGAGGTTGATTGCTGGGAATCCAAGATTTACGGAGCGTGTAGCAAGGCGTTGAGTGTTACCTATTATGTAACCGCAGGTAGCAACAAGTTTGGTTTGCTTTTTGATTTTACCGAAACTGACTTTATAAATATATATGTTCAGACCTCAAATACTGCTTACACAGACCTCAAAAAGCCTAGCAGCGGGAACATTAGCGGTGTTGCGGTAACGGCAACGCAAGGGGGAGTCGTGTCTTTGGTTGGTGCTGATTATGATAGCTTAGCCGAGGGCGATGAAATCATCTGTTCTGCAACTGTTACTCAATATGGCTACACATTCGCTGGCTGGTATTTGTCTAATGACATGGACAACCCAATATCAACTGACGAAAGCGTAAAACTCACAAAATCGACCATTTATGGGCAAGAACTTGTCGCAAAATTTGTGCCAATTTCCGAGAGCGCAAGCAATGTCGCAAGCAATGTAAATAGCGAAGTAGACAACTGTTAGATAATCAAGAAAATTGCAACAAAAACAGCCTAAATTCGTGGGCTGTTTTGTTTGTATTCTGTAATGACTTGTTTGGTTTGTTAATAAATATAGCAAAACCTGCGGCAAAATCATTTTGTCAAAAATCGCCTTGTGTCATTAATGAGTTTGGTTTTTGCAACCCTTATGACGGTTTTAGTCCTTTGCAAGTATCCCAAACAATCTCTCTCAAATTCTCCGAATTGTCCACCAAATCTTGTACCCAGTACATAGGTTTTGCCTCCGCATAAGGTAATGCGGAAGGGAGGGAGAAATGCTCGTTTGTCGGTACGATTTTGACGAGGAACCTATCATCGTAAATGCCTCCGAAAAGCACTCCCTCAAAATATAGCAAAAATTCTCCCATCATAGGTTTGGATACAAGTTGTGTTTCAAGTCCAATTTGGTCTATGATAAAATCTCTCATTTCTATTGTTGAAGCCATAAGTATTATTCTCCTTTTTGTTTTACTCGTAATCAGTGTTTTACGAATAGTTGTACCCCAAATAGGTGCGATAACACAAATTTTTGAAGCAAAAAGGTGAAGTTTGCATCATCAAAAAGATGTTGTAACACCCTCAAAACTATTCGCAAAATTGTATATCATAATTTGGTAAAAAAGTCCGTTTGCAAGTTTAACCAAGACTTTTGTTTTGCTTCGGAAATCTTGTCGTCAGGTTGTGGTTCGCCTATCAAAAACGGCGATAGAGGATTGTGCCGTTTAATGTTAGCTAGAACCGTTTGCTTGTCTGCGTTTGCGTAGCAGTATTTGCACAAATGGCCGCAAGAATTGTATGCTCCGATATCTGAGCCTAGCAAGCAGTTGCAAGCGCCTCGTGGGTTTTTGCTCTGCATATGCGGGACGACAAATTCTCCGCCAATCGCCTTTTCCAAAACTCCTTTTGTCTGACAACCTGAACAGTCGACTCCCACGCTTTCGAGATATTGCCACTCATAACAGCCTTTTATTGTTATGCCATTTTGCCTAGCAATAGTAACAAATTCTTTCAGTAGTTCCAGTTGTTCGTTCCTAGTGGGAGGGAGAATTTCTGGGGCGTTTTTGCAAACTTTGGGGTACAAGTCTAGTATGCTGATTACGCAATAATTAGTGTAGCCACGCAACGCCTCAGCAATCTCCCGAAAAGCGGCAATATGACGCTCCTTATCCCAACCAAAACCATAAAAAATCGGGTCATAACGCCAGCCGACAGCGTCTCTGCCTAGCATTTGCGACAAGCGTATAAAAGAGTTGATTACTTGCTTTTTTTCTGGGACATTCGGCTCAATTTCTTTGCCATATGGTGTGATTGTTACGAACCAAAATTGATGAAATATGGCCAAAACTTTCTGCACATATGGCAAAAGAGGTGCGGGATTTTTCGTGCAAAAACACATACAATCTACAATATTCGGATTTAATAAGTATTTTGTTACTTGATGTTCGTTGTATGGGTTGCGAACGAGGACATATCCCTCCCGAATGCGGTTGAGTAGCCATTGTGAATAAAAGGCGGGGATATCCGTTCGCATACCTGTCGATATAATCATAATTTCTCCTAAAAGTATTTTGTGATTTTCTAATTTTGTGCATAGTTTTGCTTTTATGCTCGGCTTTCGCTGCCAAATTAAACTATTGTTCTCTATACAAAAAGCAGTTTTTGTCATGCGAGTAAATGATGCCGATTGCCTGCAAGTATGCGTAAATTATAGTGCTGCCGACAAATTTCATACCACGCTTTTGCAGGTCAGACGATATGCTATCAGAGAGAGGGGAGCGAGTCTGCCCAATTTCAAAATAAGTTTTTTCTCCGCAAAATCCCCGCAAATAATTAGTGAAAGAACCATATTGAGATTGAATTTGCTGGAAAACTTTTGCATTGTTTATCGCTGCTTTAATTTTTAATTTATTGCGAATAATACCCTTATCTTGACTTAAATCTGCAATTTTTTGCTCATCGTAGTTAATGATTTTTGTGATATCAAAATTGTCAAAAGCTTTCCTAAAATTCTCACGCTTATTTAGCACACATTCCCAACTCAATCCCGCTTGGAAGCCCTCCAAAATCAGCATTTCGAATAGGTATCCATCATCAAAATTTGGTTGTCCCCACTCGTTGTCGTGATACTCGACATATAGCGGATTTGTCATATTGCACCACTTACATCTATTGCTCATTTTTTGTCCTCCTTGGGTCGTAAAAGTTACTCAAATCGACATTTTCGAGTTTTAATAGCCCGATTTTGTTATCCAATCCGCCACCATATCCCGTCAAATTGCCTTTCGCTCCAACAACCCTGTGGCATGGAATAATTATGCATATTGGGTTGCTTCCGACCGCACCGCCCACCGCTTGGGCAGACATTTTTTGTTTTCCTTGCGTTGTCGCAATTTGACGGGCTATTTCACCATAAGTAACAGTGCAGCCAAAAGGGATTTTATTCATAATTTGGGTTACTATTTGAGCGAATGGCGAAATATTCTTTAGCTTATATTTGGGCGTAAATTTAGGTTGCTTGCCTGTAAAATATATGTCGAGCCAGAGTTTCGTTTTCTCAAAAATTGCTAAATTTTTTTGTTCAAAATCTTGCGAAAATTTGCTTGCGTCCTTTGAACCAGCGAACCATAAACCTGTCAAAAATTTGCCATCGCTTTCTAAAATAATTCGCCCGAGAGGCGAGACATAGTCTTGTCTATAAATCGAAGCTGTAGGCTTTTTTGTGTCTAATTTTGATTGTTTCATAAGTAAATTACCTCGCAAGAATTAAATTGCATTTTGCTTTATTATATCACAAAGTCCGAATTTTTGCACATAATGTTAGTTAAAAACTATTTTGAGGTCGTTTTTTGTCTTGCAGAGGTGTTTTTTATTGACATTTTTGGCTTGAATAGTTATACTATTATCGGATGATTTTATACAAAAAATATTTCATACAATTTATTGGAGAGGCTATGCAAAAAAATCAAGTCAGAAATGAAAAACAGAAAATTATTTATACCGCATATCACAATTTAGATATCAAGACGCACCATCTGGTAGTTTCTCGTGCGAGCGTAATAAATGCTTCTGTTCAGCCATATGAGGAGTCGTTTGGTGGTTTGATTAATAAACCTTTTTTCAACACGAAAGGTTTTTTCAAGACTTTGAAAATTAGTGCCGAAGAAGGCGATGCTATTTTGAAAGATGCCAAAATTCGCTACAAAGGTTACTATGTGAGATTGGATATGTCTGTTCATCTCAAAAGAATTTATAATTCAGGTGAATTTAATGAAATTTATGGCAAGGTTCGTCAAGTTGAACACAATAGTTATGGCAACTATTTGAATAGCTTCGGTGTTGATTTCCAAAAAGAAGGCTTTTATGTGGTGGACAGCGGCTGGGTTGGCAATATGCAACGAGCGCTCAAAAATTACTTTGAGGCCGAAGTTGACGTGCAGGGTTTTTATATAGGTAGTGTTAATCCTACAGCAACAAAGGATAAAATGTATGGTTTATTGTTTTCGAAATATCACAAGAATTTGAAGTACCTAAACAAGATCTTTTATTATAGGCGTCTTAATTGGGAGGAGGTTTTGCGTGCTCCGCTTGGTTCTTGTATGGGGTATGATACAAAAACAAGTCGTCCGATTTTGAATCACAATAAGGAGGAAGCAAAAGGATACCACAAGTTTATTGAGCCACTGCAAAACGATATTTTTGACAAATTTGAGGCAATTATGCGAGTAGATGACAAAGTGTATAGCTCGATTGATTCCGTATGCGCCTATATGTATATGAATATGATACGCCACACCGGTAAGGCTGATAGGCAGTTGTTTATTAATATGCAACAAACTTTCTGTGAAACGTTTGGTAGATACAACTCTCCATATGCAGCGGTTGCAAAACCTCTCCGAAAATTCATTTTTTGTGTTAAAGATGCGAACTTTATGGCTACAAAGTCTGGTTTAATGCGTAAAAAGAGAATTTTTTGGATATAATGGGAGATATGTATGCGTAGAATTACTATTGTGTGTATTGGAAATTTGAAAGAAAAATACTGGGTTGACGCTTTTGCCGAGTACAAAAAGAGGTTGTCCAAATTTTGTGATTTTTCAGTAGTCGAGTTACCCGAAAGCAAGCTATTCAAGGCGGGTAAGAGTGAAATCGAGTCGGTAATCAATGATGAGGGCGACCGAATTTTGGAAAAAGTAAAAGGTAAATCTGTTATATCTCTGGCAATAGAGGGTGATTTGGTTTCTAGTGAGCAATTGGCGGGTATTGTTTCAAAAGAAAGTGATTTTGGTGAAGTTTGTTTTGTTATCGGCGGGAGTTATGGTTTGGACGAACGAGTCAAAAAACTCGGCAAAAGAATTAGTTTCGGTAGGATTACCTTGCCGCACCAGCTTGCGAGAGTTATTTTGTCAGAACAAATATATAGAGCGTTTACAATTATAAATAATGTTGTTTATCATAAATAAATAAAGCACCCCAGTGGGGTGCTTTCTCTATTTGTTTATAGTAATACAAGTGGAAGAATGATTCCAAGAATTACTACCAAGAGGAGTACAAAGTACAAAACTTTCCAAACTGTTGCCTTGTTCCTGACATATTTCCAGGCAAGGTAAGCCGCTATACATATTAGAATTGCTGTTGCGAAGCCTTGCAAAACTGAAACAACTTTTAGGTTTACAGAGCATAGAGCAAGAATTGCTGATACTAAATAAAGAATAGCTACTG
>DHMD01000005.1:13418-15131 GCA_002405615.1 Christensenella sp. UBA4651
CACCAATCGTGTAGAAACTAATCTTGTTTAGACTCCAACCGAAAACGGTGTTAGATGATGACTTTGATGAACTAGAACTTTTTGTGGTTTTTGTACTAGAACTCTTTGATTGAGTTGTCTTTTTTTCTGCCATTTTTCTCTCTCCTTTTACATAATAATTATATCACAAAATGTTACAAATATTAGTATTTTTAATCAAGTTTTTCGATTTGACACTTGATAATATTTTGTCAAATATAGCACTTAAAATAACAGAGTTATATAAAATGAGGCAAACAATAGGTACTATGCATTGCATAGTACCTATTGTTTATGATTAAAATTAACACTAAATGCCTATTTTGCGGCAAAATTACAATAAATTGTTTTTGTTACAGTAATTTTGTCTGGGATAATTGTTTGCGCAAAATCGGTTGCGGCGGAGCGGGATTTTGCCATCATACAATTGACCCCTAGTTCTGTATCAGAGTAAAATGTCCTGTTGTCGAAAGGCTCAAAGCTGACTTTTGTACATTCTAATAATTGTTTGCCTGCGGCTGATGCGATAGACTTCGCCTGAAACTCTGCGTCAGCAAACGCCTGTTTCAATATTTCCTCTATAACATTATCCGTGTCATTCCTTTCAAAAGTAATTGAGTAGGTTGGGCTATCTTCTCCCAAAGTCAGTAATTGTTCTCTTATTATTGAGAGTCTAGTCATATCTAGGTCAAATGTTATTTTTGCACTTTGATAGAATTCGTAGCAATCTTTTACATACTTTCTTTTTGTTTCATCGTATACCTGATTTTCATTTAACTTGCAGTCTGTCGTGCGTAAATCATTGGGGTTAAATCCGACATCTTCTAGCAATTTGCTTAATTTCTTGAATGTTGAAACGCCTATTTCCGTTGCGATATCAGCGCTCTTGTTTTTGCTTCTGTTTTCAAATTTAATAGTTATTTGATTTGGTTCGAGTAGAAGTTTTCCGTTTCCTTGTACAATAATTTCCATAATAAAAGCCTCCTAAATGCAATTTTGATAATTTTATCAAATAAAAAAGCAAGAGGCAATCAAAAATAACAAATTATTATTTATTTTTGTTTGTTTTGGTCATTTTGAGGCAAACAAACAATATTTGCACGATAATAATTAGATGTTTTTGGTCTATCTAACACGCTAATCATAAGCTCATTACTATTATAAATAAAGCAATCATTGTTATTTTTATAAATTACCTTTGATTGAAATCTTAATTCCATTACGCTATTTTAACCTCATATTCAATAATAATTGTCTCGTTTTCTTTTAATTTGTCCAAATTAAATCCTTTGACAGGGTCAAAATTTTCAAATTTAATTTGATTTATTGTTACGCTATTGGGTATAAAGTGGGATTGTTTCGGTATATTATCGCTAAAAGTAATTGTATTAGCCAAATCTGTACCCAAATTTGTTATTTTATTTGTAAATTTGATTATATCGCCGTGATTAGCGACTGTTTTGTTTGCTGTTTTTGTAATTTCTATCATATTTTGAGTTGCCTTTATAGTGGTTTTGTTAGAAAATTCCGCTACATTAATTAAATTATCCACGGAATAAGTTATTTGAGAAAATGAGTTTGATTGACCTGTTTTTGGAATAGATATTAACTTTGCTTGATAAGTAATTATCCGTTGTTCGTTGGGGGCGAGGTGTGTGTCAACTAGGAAGCCTTGTGTGGGGCTATATGGTGGAT